>JAIRYL010000172.1 GCA_031267775.1 Tannerellaceae bacterium | reverse complement strand
AAAAGAGAAAAGCTCATTTTGGAAGATATGGAAATAGATGATTATATTCAATATAAAAAGGACTTCGAAGAGAATTTAAAGAGATGGACGATAGAAGATGCAACAAATGAAAGGAAGATAGTGCTTAAGAGAATAGTAATTCCAAAAGAAGGAAAACCAGCAAAGACCGCAGCTCGCAATAATATAATCAGAAAACAAAAATGAATATCATAGACCTCGAAGGCCGGAATATTATGAATATCCTGGCGCGGAGCGTATTGGAAATGTATAATTTTGACGAAAATCCCGACGATGTTTCGCCCAACAATTTGATGCGACAGTCTATCGAGTTGATATCTAAATTTCCCGCCATCGTGGCTTACGCTTACAATATTTACCGTCACAGCACGCACGGGCGTTCGTTGCATATCCGTCATCCAAACGAAAAACTGGCTATTGCCGAAAACTTTCTGTATATGCTGAAAAAGGATTATACCCCGTTAGACGCCCGTACCTTAGACCTGTTGCTGGTACTGCAGGCGGAGCATGGCGGGGGCAACAATTCTACCTTTACGGTCAGGGTAACCAGCTCGTCGGGCACGGATACGTACTCGTCTATTGCAGCCGGCATCGGTTCGCTGAAGGGGCCGCTGCATGGCGGAGCCAATATACAGGTGGCAGATATGTTTAACCATTTAAAGAAGCGTATCAAAAACTGGACGGATATGGCTGAAATCGATTCGTACTTCATGCGTATGCTGAATAAGGAGGCGTACAATAAAACGGGACTGATTTACGGCATAGGGCATGCCGTGTATACCATATCCGACCCGCGCGCCGTGCTGCTGAAGGAGCTGGCGCGCGACCTGGCTAAAGAAAAGAGCCGCGAAAAAGAATTTGCTTTCCTCGAATTGCTGGAAGAAAGGGCGATAGAATGTTTTGCCAACTTTAAAGGGACGCAAAAGCGCGTATCGTCCAACGTAGATTTCTATTCCGGGTTTGTTTACGAAATGATCGGGCTTCCGCAGGAAATATACACGCCGCTCTTTGCCATGGCGCGTATTGTGGGATGGACGGCGCATCGCATTGAAGAGTTAACCTCCAGGAGCAAACGCATCATCCGCCCGGCTTATAAAAATATCCTGGACGAACAGACGTATATCCCCCTTACGGAAAGATGATTTTTCTTAACATAAAAAGGAGGCGTTTGTTACGTCTCCTTTTTTTATGTAAATACCCGCGCGGCCCGCGCCGGAATTAAAACTCGACGCCCACTTTTATACTGACCCCTCCGTTGATATTCTTTTTGGTAAGAAGAACGTTTCTTTCTTTTTCCACCCTTGAATAATCGTACAACTGCATGGCGTACGCCAGCGAAAAAGTAAGCGCCAGCGATGGCGAAACCACATACTTTGCGCCCACGGAAGGAGCGATAAAGAAGCCCACGCCTTGCAGTTTGGTTTCTTTGGTAATAGACTGGTCCGTTTGCTTTTTGGTCTGCGCCAATCCCATGCTGTATCCGGCTTTCAGTCCGATAAAGGGAATGACGGACGATTCTGTCATGAAGCTATACCGCACGTCGGCAAAAATGGGTATAACCACCGACATGTTTAACGAATCTACCGTTTTGTTTATAACATCCGTAGGGCCTCCAATCGAGTCGTGATAGACGTCGTTTTTAAAAAAGCCGTCGCCGTAAAAGTTTGCGCCAAAGCCAATACCTGCAAAAAGAGAAGGGTCTATCTGGTATCCGTGGCTTGTGCTTACCTCAAACCGGTTGGCCGACAGGTCGCCCATTTTAACGGTATAGCCGGCTTCAAAAGACCCCCTGTATCCGCTGTATGGCGGCAGTTCGTCGGGCGGCAGAAGCGTTTGCGTTTCGGCCGTTTGTCCTCCCGGCGCAGTTCTCCTTTGGGGTGAAGGAGTTGGGCGGTCGGCCGTTACCCGCGGCTGCCGGGCGGACGCTTCGCCCGAAACAACTTCTTTCAACGTTCGTTCGGTAAAGTAAACGATGCTCCGGTTGGGGGTTTCTATTTTCATTTCGCCGCCTTCCTGCAGCTCGGTAAGCTGTCCGGTAATGATACTGCCGTTTCGCAAATAAACGGTTACCGGATTCCGGAAGTTCCTTACCGTAGGCAGTATCTTTTGACTGTCTATTTCTTTTACCGCTTTGCGCGTAAAATAGATAACGCTTCCGTTGCCCGTTTCTATGTATAAGCGCTGGCCGTCGCCCACGTCTACCAGTTGGCCTCTAATAATACTGCCGTTCATCAGTTCTATAACGGTTTCATCCGTTTCTTGCGCCCATGCAACGAGCGTGGTTGCCAATAAAGCAAAAATGAATCCTATTTTTTTCATAAAAAGCCCCGTTTTATTTTATCATGATTTATTATATGCAAATGTAAGAAAAACAATATAAAAACAACATTTTGTATCTTAAAAAACTTATTCTGTGGGGATACTGAACTCTTTGTCGGCAAATAAGGCGGCCAGGCCCGATATTTGTTTAAAGCGGAGCAGTTCGTCGGGGTCCATACCTATATTTTTAATGATCCATGCGTCGCTCATGCCCGCTTTTTTAAGTTCGGACACAATGCTGGTCATCAGTTCGATGCTGTGCGCGCCGCGGGCGCGGTTGTGGCGGATGGTAGAGGCCATACGGTTGGAAAGGTCTTTATCGATTACGGCCACCGGCAGGCAACCTTTTTCGCGGTCGAAGATGCGTTTGGAGTTTTTCAGCGCCAGGTAGCGGTGAAAGCCGTCCACCAGCTCATATTTGTCTTCTACCGGCAGATAATAGCATACGCATGGCATGGTATAACCATCTTCCCAGATAGACAATTCAAGCAGTTCCATTTCCGGCGGGGCTACCACGTTGGGGTTGTATGCGTTTGCCTGTATTTTCTCTATCGGCACGGCCCGTACGGCGTATACGGGACTTGTGTATTCCTGTTTGTTATCCATGCGTTATATTCTGATAAAAATCCATAATCCGTTTCCGGTTTTCAATTTCTTTTTTGGTCAGGGCAAAGCCCATGTATTTGCACAAGTGGTCGTTTCGGAGGATGCAGATGCACATGCGCTTAAAGGTGGGCAGATACTTGAATCCGGAGATATTTACGTCGTCCTGGTATTCCATCCTTACGGGCAACTTGTCTGTATGATAGTTTGATTCCCTCATCACCTCCAGTTTAATGCCGGCGGCGCGGAGTTTTTCTATCGTTTCGTCGGGCAGGCATCCGCCCCGTCTGCGCCAGAAGTTGATGCTTACGGAAAGCTTCTGCTGATAATTCAGCCGTATCTCTTCCGGCAGGGTGGAGAGGAGGAAGTGCATATAGCCTTCCCAGGTATATCCCGGCGGAGGGACTACGGTTTTCTGCGCAACGGCCTTTGTGTTGCCATACAGGGCGGTAAAGTTAACGCCGTTTACGCGGCAGATCATTTTGCCCCACGTATCCGGGTCGATAGCTTTGTAAAGGTGCAGGCTTTCCTGCGCCGCCAGGATAAAGGGGCTGGCCACGCGCTGTTTTTCCAGCGGCACGCCTGCCTGGTAATAGAGGTCGTACAGGCGGTTGTAGTCCCAGTTAAAACGTCCGTTGGCCGTCCATACGTCGGTGGTCAGCCAGTCGTGTATTACGTAGGCGTTGTAGATATCTTTGGAGAGCATGCGCATCCACTTGAGGTTTCTATACATATAATACCTTTTTTTGCCGTGTACGGTGCGCCAGCGGTGCGAGCTTTCCTGGGTGCGTATTCCCACCAGGCAGCAGGTTTTTTTTGCATTTTTCTGCAGATGATACCATCGGGAAAAGAGGACGTAAAACTCGGAGTCCCACATTTCTTCGCTAAAGAAAGGGAAGTCGTCTTTGCCCAGGCTGCCGGGCGGCAGGGGGCGCACCCAAAGGTGGCGGCAGGCTTCGTCCCAGGGCCGCCAGTAGGTTTGATGCATGGAGGTGCAGGTAGTTACTTTAAAGGGGATGCACACGCGGTATATTTCAAGTATATCGGCGTTCGACTGCAACACCCTGTCTACATAGCCGATTGTTTCGCTGTATTGTATTTCGTAATCCATGTGGAATACGCCGATTTTCCGCTTCAGGTTGTTTTCCCTGATATACCGTATGCACAGGTTCAGCATCACGCCGCTGTCTTTGCCGCCGGAGAAGGAAACGTAGATATTGTCAAACTCGTTGAACAGTATCCCGATTCGCTGCATGGCGCGTTCATAAACGTTTTTCATCATTATTGCCGGATAGTTTAAATACTTTCATTTTTGCGTATCTTTTCCAAAAGAGTACAACCGCAAAGCTGTTTCGCTCAAAGTCGGGGATATGCCGCAGTTGCGTTACCGATTCAATTTCATAATCTGCCGAAAGCGTCCTTACTACTTCTTTGAGCAGGACGGAAAAAACGGCTGCATCGTCGTTTGCCACATAATAGTTGTTTATTTTCGCTTTGCCTTCTTCCAGCTTTACGGGCACAAAACCAAGCGTGTCGCCCTTGTCTGTAGCCACAAACCAGGTATAGCCGGGCGAGGTTTTATAGGGATAATTCAGGTTGTAAGCCAGCACATCTTCGTTCATTACAAGATGCGCCACCAGGTAATAAAGCCGTTTGTCTTCTCCTTCCAGTTTAATAACGTCCATAGATTGCAGTAAAAGATTATCTGTCTGCAAATCTACTAAAATTTAGCAAACAGGGCGGTTTTCTGCCGAAAACTTGCTGAAACCCCGCCTAAACAGGCGGGGTTTTCTCCCCAAACATATAAAACCCGGCGCCGCGGGCGATTTAGTTGCGAAAAACTTTTGGCTGACAATCGCCCGGTACGACCGCCTGCCGAAAACTTGCGGCGTCTTGCCGCCGGAG
>JAIRYL010000067.1 GCA_031267775.1 Tannerellaceae bacterium | reverse complement strand
CTGAAAGACGGTTTCAGGTGTATCAAACTGAAGATTGGCGCTCTTAACTTTGAAGACGAACTTGCGCTGCTTAGCCGCATCCGTCGTTTTGCGGCGCCGGATATAGCGCTGAGAGTAGACGCCAACGGAGCGTTTAAGCCCGACGAGGCGCCGGACAAACTAAAGCGGTTAGCCCGGTGCGGCGTTCATTCCATCGAACAGCCCATCCGCGCGGGGCAATGGCGCGCCATGTCGCGGCTAACGGCCGAAACGCCCGTACCCATCGCTTTAGACGAAGAACTTATCGGCTGGAATCGCCGGGAAGAAAAACGCCGGCTGCTCCAAACCATTCGCCCGCAGTATATTGTATTGAAACCTTCTTTACACGGAGGTATAAACGGTTGCCGGGAATGGATTGACGAAGCCGAACGGCTTCATATCGGCTGGTGGATTACATCCGCTCTCGAATCTAACGTCGGACTGAACGCTATTGCGCAATGGACGGCAACGGTCGTTTCTCCCTCGTCCGGAAAAAACTTTCAGGGCCTCGGAACAGGAGGATTATATACAAATAATATCGACATGCCGCTCCAGGTAAGGGGGGATTGTTTATGGTTTCATACGCCGGCGGCTATCCCGCCTCCCGCCTCCGAAGGATTGGGCGGATGGTTTGCCGAGTGGTTCTCTCCTTCTCCCTTCCTTACGGTACATACGTCCGGCTCTACCGGAACGCCTAAGCAACTTACCGTTAAGAAAACGCAGATGATTGAAAGCGCCCGGACAACCTGTTCCTTCCTTAACCTGAAAAGGGGAGATAAGGCGCTTTTATGTATGAACCTGAAATATATCGGCGCCCGGATGATGATGGTACGCGCATGGGTCGCCGGCCTGGATATAATGGTTTGCGAACCGTCCGGACGTCCTTTGAAAGACGTCGACGCCCCCATCGACTTTGCGGCCATGGTTCCCTTACAGGTATATAACTCCCTGCAGGTTCCCCGGGAAAAAGAACGGCTTAAACGGATAAAAAAACTGCTCGTCGGCGGCGGAGCAATCAATCCGGAAGTGGAGGACGAACTAAAATCGTTTCCCAACGAAATTTATTCCACCTATGGCATGACGGAAACGCTCTCTCACATTGCCCTCAGGCGAATAAACGGCGCCGACGCGACGCCGTATTACACGCCTTTCGAGCCGGTACGCCTTTGGCTTACGCCCGACGCGCGGTTGGTAATCGAAGCGCCCTGGGCCAGCGATCATCCTTTATATACCAACGATATAGCCGAACTGTTACCCGACGGACGTTTCCGCATACTGGGGCGGAAAGACAATCTGATCAACAGCGGCGGCATAAAGTTGCAGATAGAAAACATCGAAGAAAAGATACGCTCTATAATCCGCATACCCTTTGCTATCACATCAGCGCCCCATCGCAAGTTTGGAGAAACGGTGGTTTTGCTGATCGAAAAAACGGCAGGCATAGATGCTATCATCAACCAAATCGCTACGATCTGCCCTGCATACGAGCGTCCGAAAATCGTTTGCCAGGTAGATTTTATCCCTATGACTAAAAATGGCAAAATAGACCGTAAAGCCTGTAAAGAGCTGGCGAGCACAATAAGTTGAAGAATGTGCCGTTAACTAAACGGTATTGTATTTGCCTGTTACATGCGCAGTATTTTCTTACTAAATAAATAATAGACGCTTTATGAATAAATTTCCCCTTATAGAAATAAGTGAACTGACTGACCATATGACCGATTCGGATAATTTTCAAGATATATTTACCATAACAGATGTGAACGGGGTTGTTTCCGCCCCCAAATTTGAAAATGGAATATGCACGGAACCCGTACGCCTGAACGCTACGCTGATGCTTTTGGTTTTGAAAGGCGCGTGCAACATTAGCCTGAATTATGTTCCCTATACGCTTAAAACAAATTCATTTGCCGTAATCATCCCGTCGCACCTTTTCCAGATTTCCGGGATGGACGACGATTTTAAGGCTAAATTGCTGATCGTAGGCAAATCGTTTTCAGATGAGATCAGTATGATAAAAAGAGGCCCGTCCGTGTCTAATTATATGTTATTGAGAGAGAATCCAACTGCCGAGTTTAAACCCGAAGAAACCAAACACCTGGAAAAAACGATTGAACTGCTTCAGGAAAAGATCCGGTTACGCGCTCACTTTTTCCATAAAGAAGTATTGCAGAATGCATTTATAGCATTTGCGCTGGAGCTGGCCAATATAATGGTCGTCAGAAAGAAGGTAGACCTGGTGCATCCTACGCTTTCTCAAAAAGAAGAACTGTTAAACAACTTCTTACAGTTACTTTCGGAACATGTAAAGGAGCAGCACGCCGTTACTTTTTATGCCGGGAAATTATTTGTTACCCCTCAGTATCTGTCTTTACTGTTAAAAGAATTGACGGGAAAATCGGCCATCAAATGGGTTAACAACGCCCTGGTTGCCGAGGCAAAGCTGTTACTGAAGACGCCCAGGTATACCATACAGCAAATTGCCGACAGTTTAAATTTTTCAGACCAGTCTACTTTTGGAAAGTTTTTTAAGAGACTTACCGGCATGTCGCCCATGCAATACCGGCGGTCGTAAGGCTGCGGTTTCGGCCGCCGTATGCCGCCGTTAGAAGTTTCGGCCAACGTCCCACCATAAACGTGTTCCGCCTGTGTCCGGCCCATTTAATTCCCTGCTTAAGGCGTCGTACTGTACAGGGTTTGCGCTCCGGATTCCTGCCGGAAAATTGATACGGCGAATCATTATATCCGTATCTATTTTGCCTTCGCTCATATTTACAAGGACGGGAAACAGGCGGGGATATCCCGTACGGCGCTGTTCGGCCCAAGCTTCGCAACCTTCGGGAAACATGGCTAT
This sequence comes from Tannerellaceae bacterium, assembly GCA_031267775.1. GTDB lineage: Bacteria > Bacteroidota > Bacteroidia > Bacteroidales > Tannerellaceae > DFXE01. The sequence goes on along the minus strand of JAIRYL010000067.1, from coordinate 1,837 downwards.
CCATTTTTGGGTAATAATTCTTTCCAGTTTCATTTCGTCAGACGCTCCGGATTCCCATCGGGGAGACAGGTTGCATCGCGCCTTGATGTTATATTCGGGGCTAAACGTATCGATAAAGTCGGCGGCCGTTGCATTACTTTCCAGGTATTCGGAAACATCCCCTACGCCCCACTGGATAAAAGACGTTTCAACTCCTTTTGTATAGCAATATGCCACATCTTCCGCCGTCCATTTCCGCAAGGCCGCTTCAGCCCTCAGAAACCACGCTTCCGAGGCAGTCATAAGCGTAGCGTTGGCCGATTGTTTTATCGTGAGCCTCGAATGGTTTATATACCTTGTGTGATTGTAGCCCGTTCCTTGCCTGATTCCCCTGTACTGTCCGGCATATCCCGCGCCGGTTGCCGGTTCAAAATATTTTGAAATTCTGGGGTCGTTATATCCTGTCAATATCGATTCCATATTGGCGTTCATCGAAGCTTCGCGCCAAGCCTGGTTTATTTCCCCCAATGGATTGGAATATCCGGTATTGACAGAAGAAACAGAAATTAAATCGTCTGTTTCTTCCAGCATGCCGCCATTGTCGGGGTTGAAAGATTTAGCGGCCTCTTCTTTAGCCTTCTCCGGTTCAATCATGGCTATCCGGATAGCCAACCTGAGACGCAAGGCGTTGGCAAATTTTATCCACTGTTTGCTGTTGCGTTTATTTTCGCTCGTTATAATATCAAAACGCTCAAACCGACAGTCGTCTTCTTGATCTTTCAAGATATCGATCGCCTCTTCGAGGTCGTTAAAAAAAAGATAATACGCTTCTTTTTGCGAATCGGGTTCTGAGCCGGTAATAGACTTTCCAAATTGGGAATAAACAATTGGCCCGTAATAATCCGACGTCCGGTGCATCAGTTCTACTTTCAATATCTTGGCTATTGCATAGAATACAGGCAATACATTCCGGTTCAGGTCTTCCGCCTTTTTAACTTCCGTCATAATATAACCGTAGGTATTTTCCCACATCGTTCCGTTCCAGCCGTCATTCAGGTTGTAAACGGTATTGCTCAAACCGGCTACGTAGGGATTATAACTGTGCATGTACCCGCAAAACATATCGGCGCTAAGGTTTTGCATTATCTGGAAAGTCCAGTTTTTCCCGCCTCCCCAGTCGTGGTTAAAATAAATACCCTGCTGTACAATCAAAAGGGGAATACCATATTTATTGAAATCGTAATTCTGTAACTCGTCCGTAAATCCGGTATTATCCGTATTATAGCCTTCAAATTTATTTGTACACGCCAATACTGTTACAAATAAGGCGAGATATAAAGTATGTTTCATCATTAAAACAAGATGTAAGTTAAAATACCACCTTCAGGTTAAATCCGAAATTCCGGGTAGAAGGCATACCAAAAATATCAATTCCCTGATTGTTATTATTTGTCGATAATACCGCATCGGGATCAAAAGGAGCATCCTTATATAGAAAGAACAGGTTTCTTGCCGTAAGAGATACTTGAAGTTGCTGAATTATTTTCGTTTTGCTCAGCCATTCGCGGGGAAACGAATAGGCTAACGACAATTCCCGTAGCCTGACATTCGTTGCATTATACATATAATATTCCGTAGCCCCGCTACGCCCGCCAATCTGCTCGTAAAAATCTTTTACGTTGTATATTTTGTGAGATTCCAGCTCTACATACCCAATAGAGCGGTCTGTCCCGGTTTTTTTAGAAACGCCATACTGGTCTAAAATAGCCTGCGTTTGCGAGAGAACATTGCCGCCAAAACGTCCGTCTATCAGGAAATAAAAATTAAAATTCTTATAGATAAACGTATGGCTCCAGCC
>JAIRYL010000018.1 GCA_031267775.1 Tannerellaceae bacterium | reverse complement strand
TACATAGGTTGAGGGTGCGTAGCTATATCGCCAGGTTTTTCCCACCGGTTCCAACCATTCTGAAGTTTCATTTGGTTTCGGTCTGTATACGTACCGTCCGAATCATATTCAATACGGTTGTAATTATAAATTTTACCGCCTACATTATAAGTAAACATAGCCGATAAATCAAAATTCCTGTATTTCACATTAGTTGAAAACCCTCCAAAGAAGTCAGGCGAATATTTACCTACTACAACTTTATGTTGAGAAGCTTCGCTATAACTGAATGTTTTTACACGTTCGCCATTCTCGCCGGTAGTAAACCATTGAGCTTTTCCCGTTTCCGGATCCACTCCCGCCCATTCGGTCATATACCAGGAATCAGCATCCAAACCCGGTTTTAAAATTTTATTGCCATTATCCACAACACCCGATCCGGTAACAATAATCATTTGGTCTTGATTGCCATATAATTTGTCTACCTTATTCCGGTTTAAACCGATATTAGCCTCAACGCTCCAATCCCAATCGTTTAAATCTTTCAGGATATCTACGCCCAGCGTTGCTTCAAAACCTTGATTTTTTACAGAACCTACATTTCTCCATGCCTGGTCTACCCCCGTAACAGACGGAAGACGTACCTGGTATAGCAGATTGGATGTATTTTTATAATAATAATCGAGCGAAAGATTCACGCGTTGAAAGAACATGGCGTCCAATCCCACGCCTGTGGTATATGTCTTTTCCCAGGTTAAATCTTTATTCTCTATCTGATACAAAACGCCGCCCGGCTGTTCATTATATTTATTTGTGCTGAATAAAGCCAAATGAGGATAAAGGCTATCCGGTCGTTTCCCTACAGAACCATAGCTTGCACGTAACTTCAACTGGTCGACAGATTCTATCGAGAAGAACTCTTCTCTGTGAATATTCCAACCGCCGCTTACAGAAAAGAAGTTACCATACCTGGCATTTGATCCAAAGTTGGAAGCTCCGTCCCGTCTGAATGAAAACTGCGCCAAATACCTGTTGTCGTAAGCATAATTTACATTAAACAACATAGATTGTACCGCCCACTCATTCTGGCTTCCTGCAATACTGCGAGGTACGGCTGCCGCATCCGATACCGTAAATCCGGGAGCAAAACCGCTCTTAACGCTTTCATTCATCGTACCGGTATATGTATTCCACTCATAAGCGGCCAATGCATTAACAGAATGAACGTCAAAGGTTTTGTTAAAACGAAGTATCTGGTTACTGTAAATACGATAGCTTTGCGTAATTCTATCTCTTAAACTGCCTGTAACGCCTTTACCATCAGAAGAACGGGGATCAAGATACTCTTTACGGCTGAAATTAACATACCTGTAGTTATTGATAGACGAGAAAGTCAACCAATCCGTCATTTTAATATCAAAATCAAAATTACCCATAAATTCATAACCGATTGTGTTCTTGAAGTTCCATTGCTGGTCATATAAATAATTATCGCCCGACGTATTAACCCACGTAGGATTAGGCCTGTTACCCACTAACGTTCCATCTTCGTTATACGGGCTATCCCATGGCAGATTAGCATATAAGCTACTTACGGCAGCCTGCTGATCCATTACGTCCGAACGGGCGCCGCTTATCTGAGGTTTAATCTTTAACCAGTCGAACACGTCGTAATCCACATTAAAACGGAAGCTATACCGTTTATAATCGAACTCTTTCACGGCGCCATCTTCATTATAATATCCCAATGACAAATAAGTTTTCATTTTTTCGGAACCGCCATTTACCGAAATATTATAATCTTGCGTAAAGCCAGATTTGGTACCTTTCTTAAACCAGTCGTAGTTTGCATTACGCAAATCATCTTTCCAGCGAGGGAAATTGATGATTTCCTGATTCGAGAATGATTTAAAATAATCATATAATTCGGCCCCGTCCATAAATTCCAAATTACCCTTGCTAAACTGGCTGACTCCTAATTTAACAGAAGCGCTCACCGTAGCCTTACCTGTACGGCCTTTTTTGGTTGTAATCAATATTACGCCATTGGCGCCCTGCGAACCATAGATAGCGGTAGATGCAGCATCTTTTAAGATAGACATAGATTCAATATCGGCCGGATTTAACGAGCCGGAAGAATTACCTACAATCACGCCGTCGATTACCCATAAAGGGTCTGTACTTCCATTTACGGTAGATTTACCGCGAATAACAATTTTCCCGGCTTGTCCCGGCTGACCTTCGCCCGGGCTTACATAAACGCCGGGAGCTTTACCTGTGAGCATATTCTCAACAGTAGCCGTTGTATTATCCAGCAGTTTCTCGCTCGTTACCACCTGCATGGAACCGGTCAGGCTTTCTCTTTTCTGAACGCCATAACCAACAACTACAACCTCGCTCAACGCTTGAGAATCTTCTTTCAGTTGAATTGTCATGCTGCCGGCTGTAGCTCTCACTTCCATGCTGTTATATCCAATATAAGAGACAACAAGCGTTGAGCCTGCAGGAGCGTCAAAAGAGAAATTACCGTCGAAATCGGTACTTGTTCCGGTAACAGTTCCTTTTACGATTACATTCGCTCCAATAATCGGCTCGTTTGTTACCGCATCAACAACTACCCCTTTAATGATAGAAACCTGCTGCGTAATTTCTGTTGATTTTGCCGGTTTAGACGATTTGTAAACAATAATACGGTTATCATTTACAACAAATTCAGCATTTTGTTTTTTTAAGGCGTTTGTCAGAATCTCTTCTACCGATTTGTTTGAGATGTCAAAAGAAACACGCTCCGACAAATCGATGTCATTGTTCCGAATAAGGAAGGAGTAGTCGAACTTTTCTTCTATAATATCGAAAAGTTCCCGTAATGTTGCGTTTTCTAACTGCACAGACATATAATGCGTCTGTAATTCGGAAGCAGAAACTATACCTGAACTGAATGGTACTCCTACCATCAATAAGGCCGCAACCAACCCTGGCGCTGTTTTTCTTAGATAGTTTAAGTTCATGAAAATTAGATTTAATTAATAATTATTATATTGTTCACAATTAATTTTATAATACATCTTATTACTTTGTCTTCATTTTATTTATCTTCAATAATAAATTTCGTTCCTGTTTGTGTCCATTTATATTTTTTATCCACATCTATTTCCTTGAGTATATCGATTAACGTATGATTATCAGAGAAACTTCCCGTAAAAATTTCCTTTTTAAGATAGTCGCTGTTTATATCTATTTCTATATTATGTCTGCGTTCCAAATCTCTTGCTATTCGGGTGAACGATTGTTCCGAGAATTTAAATTGGCTGTCTTTCCACGCGCTATAATCCGAACTGTGAACGGCGGCAATGCGCATATCGTTTGTTTCTTTATTATAGCTCAACATTTGATTGGGCGTTAACTTTGCATTACCATATTCATTATTCGCTTTATTTAAATAAACGTCTACTTTACCCGTAATCAGCGCAACATCAATAGTTTGTTCATCATTATAAGCCCTTACGTTAAAACTTGTTCCCAATACTTTAACGTCTAAGTTTCCTGTTTTAACAATAAAAGGTTTCAACACATCAGGCGCTACTTCAAAATAAGCTTCGCCTTCCAATAGAACCTCCCGTTGGTTATCCACCCTGTTGTCGCTATACTTTACCGTTGAACCGGCATTTATCCAAAGAATAGATTTGTCGGGAAGTATCACCTTTGTTTTTGAACCGAAAGGAACAACCGTTTCGTAAGAAACTGTCTCCCGGCTTATAGTCTGCGTATTCTTTCCCGTATAATAAGCTGTTACTCCAATCAGTAACAAAAGCAAAGCAACGGCTGCCATTCTTCCCAATAAAGAAAAACCGAAGGCCTTTTGTTTTCTTTGCGTTTGACCGGTTTGTATCAAATCGCCAAAATACTTCCTGAAGTCGGCTTTTCTATCCGACACAAACAGAGGCGTATGAGATATGGCCCACCAGTCTGTCATTTCCGCCATTATTTTTTTATTAGCCTCGTCAGCTTCCAGCCATTGCAGCAACTCTTTTTTTTCCTGTTCCGTTGTTTGTCCGGAGAAATAAGCAAAGAGTAGCGCCTCTATTCCATTTCGTTCCATTTCTTTTATTGTCGCCATAATCATATATACACGCTTACTCTTGATTCTGTTTAAATAAAATATGAATTTTTTTTAGAAAATTCTCTTTTTAAATAAAACAGCCTGCGTTTCCTGTATGGGAAAATCTCCTTTCTTCTCCTGGCGCTGCTGCTTCTTTTAATTAATTTACTATTTTTGCGCTTGATTGGTAAGAAAAGGAAACAGATGGATAAGACTGAAAATCCGATATACAGGCGAGATACGATTGAGTTTGTAACCGTAGCGTTGGAATATTGTTCTCTGGTGGAAAACATGCGCCGGTTTACCATACTTGAATTTGTAGATAAGGCCACGAAAATGTTGCCCCTGTTATATTTGAAGGCCGCCCTGCTGCCGGAAGCGTTGCCCGACAACGAGGTAGAACCGGAATATGCCGTGACGGAAGATATGTATGAATCAGTCCGCAAGCAAGCCGTTGAATTATTGGGCGAACAGGATGCGTATCTGGAAACTTTTCATCCCGACATGCCATACAGCGATATGCCGGTAGCTGCCTTTATTTCGGAAAATCTGGCAGACGTCTATCAAGACGCGGGCAACTTTATTTCTTTGTTCAGGCAAGGAAACGAAGAGGTTATGCAAAACGCCCTGGCGCTGTGCCGGATAAACTTTGGCGATTACTGGGGGCAGCGGTTATTAAACGCCTTGAAAGCCCTGCATGCCATACGTTACAGTAAAGAAGAATATTTAGAAACGAACGAAACAGAATGATGCAGTATACGCATTCAATAACGAAAGAACAGATAGCGCTTCTTCCGGTGGAAGAGTTTAAAGGCCGGGTGATAATAATAGAAACGAAGAAAGACGCCAAACGCGCCGTGGAGTACTTGTTAAAATACGAAAAGGTGGGGTTTGATACGGAAACCCGTCCGAGTTTTACAAAAGGACAGCGGTTTAAAATCGCTCTGATGCAAATAGCTACGGAAGACGTCTGTTTCCTTTTCAGGCTGAATAAGATAGGCGTCCCGAAAACGCTGGAAGGTTTTCTGTCGAACGGCTATATATTAAAGATTGGGCTTTCTCTGCGCGACGATTTTGGGGCGATAAGGAAACGGTCGAATATAGAGCCGCAGAACTTCCTTGATTTGCAAAACCACGTAGGACAATTCGGGATTGAAGACGCCAGCCTGCAGAAAATATATGCCATCCTGTTTAGTAAGAAGATATCAAAAGGACAGCGCCTCTCAAACTGGGAAGCCGACAGCCTGTCGGACTCCCAACAAAGGTATGCCGCATTAGACGCTTGGGCCTGCCTGAAAATATACGATAAACTGAAAC
>JAIRYL010000218.1 GCA_031267775.1 Tannerellaceae bacterium | reverse complement strand
ATAAGCAATGTTTGATACAAACCAAATAGTTTAACATGTTTTAATAAATTTATTTTGGAGGCTAAGGAGGCATCTGGAAATAAACCGGTATGATTTATTTCCAGACGCCTCCTGACTTTACCGCTAATCCTGAATAACATTTGTTAACTGCCGGGGGCCATAAACATTTCCGCCTGATTCAGACCGTATCCGCAGCCATAAACCGGCAGGTAACAACCCCCAGTTTGCCCATGCCGCTTGTATTTGATAAACCTCTTTATGAAAGGGTTATTTGAAGTGGTGAAAACGGAGCGAGCCTGAGCGATTAAGCAGTTTCCTGAAAAATCAGTATCTTTGCCTTATGAATCCGTATAAATTAAACGCCTGGTTACCTACGACTCAAAGAGAAGTGGAAGCAAGAGGTTGGGATTATCTTGATGTTATTCTCTTTAGCGGCGATGCGTATGTAGACCACCCTTCGTTTGGAGCTGCCGTAATTGGACGCTTGTTGGAATCCGGGGGGTTACGGGTGGCCGTTGTTCCTCAACCTGATTGGCGCGGCGATTATCGCGACTTCAGAAAATTGGGAAAGCCCCGTCTTTTTTTCGGCGTTTCGCCAGGGGCTATGGATTCGATGGTCAATCATTACACGGCCAATAAACGCTTGCGTAGCGATGATGCTTATACGCCCGAACGTCGGCCGGGTATGCGTCCCGACTATCCCAGTATCGTTTATACAAAGATATTGAAAGAGCTTTATCCTGATATTCCGGTTGTTTTGGGCGGAATTGAAGCTTCCCTCCGCCGCCTGACTCATTACGATTACTGGCAGGATAAGCTAAAACCGGGTATCCTTATCGAAAGCCAGGCTGATTTATTAATCTATGGTATGGGCGAACAACCCCTCCGCGAACTGATAAAAAGAATAAAGGATGGGGAACGGTTTCAAAATATAAAAAATATTAAACAGACGGCGTATGTGGAAGAACAAGCTCCAACTTCCCTGTCTATCAACGAAGAAGCTATCGAACATACTGTTTCTGGCCTCCCCGTTCAGGGAATGGAAGAATGGAGGCGGAGAGGCGACGTCATTCTCTACTCCCACGAAGAATGCCTGAACGACAAACTGAAACAGGCTAAGAATTTCCGTTACATAGAAGAAGAATCGAACAGGTATGAAGCTTCGCGTATCATACAGCAGGCGGGCGATCAATGGATAATCGTCAATCCGCCTTTCCCTCCCATGACGCCGGGCGAAATAGATGCTTCTTTTGATTTACCGTATACCCGTCTGCCGCACCCCAAATATAAGGATAAAGAAATTCCGGCTTTCGAGATGATTAAACATTCCGTCAATCTCCACAGAGGATGCTTTGGAGGATGCTCCTTCTGTACCATATCAGCCCATCAGGGTAAGTTTATAGCTTCGCGCAGTAAAGAGTCCATATTAAAAGAAGTAAAGATTGTAACGGATATGCCCGGCTTTAAGGGTTATCTGAGCGATTTGGGAGGGCCTTCGGCTAATATGTATCAAATGAAAGGAAAAGACGAAACAATCTGCCGGAAATGCAGGAAACCGTCTTGCCTATTCCCCGTCGTATGCAAGAACCTGCATGCCGATCATACGCCTATGCTCGATATCTACAAGGCGGTAGACAATTTGCCGGGAATAAAGAAGTCGTTTATCGGGAGCGGCGTACGTTACGATTTGCTGCTGCACGACTATAAAAATGACATACAGAATAAATCAGCCCGGGCATATATCGAAGAACTGATAACCCGGCATGTCTCCGGTCGTTTAAAGGTAGCTCCCGAACATACGGAGCCTGATGTATTGAAGATAATGAGAAAACCTTCTTTTGAACTGTTCAGCCGGTTCAGGCAGATATTCGAGCGCATCAACAAACAGAACGGACTGAATCAGCAATTAATCCCTTATTTCATATCCAGTCATCCCGGCTGTACGGAAGCGGATATGGCAGCGCTGGCCGTTGAAACAAAAGGATTGAATTTCCGATTGGAGCAGGTACAGGATTTTACCCCGTCGCCCATGACATTGGCTACGGAAATATATTATACGGGATATCACCCCTATACATTGGAAAAAGTATACATAGCCCGGACGAAAGACGAAAAATTAGCTCAACGACAATATTTTTTCTGGTATAAGCCGGAGTTCCGCAGGCAAATAACCCATTCCTTGCAGCGCCTGAAAAGGAATGATTTAATAAAGAAATTGTTTGGGCGTACTCGATAAAACGACTACCTTTGTCGTTTTATTAAGAAAGAAGAAATCAACAGCTACATATGGAGCGTTATTTAATTATTAAGACAAGAGATGAATTGTTGCGTATAAAGATAGGGCAGATACTTTACTTTGAGGCTGATAGAAATTACACTAAACTACTCTTATCTAATGGAATCCAATTTACGTTTGCTATTAATATAGGCAAGATTGAAGAAATATTGGAAAAGCAGGTAGCAGGCAGCAGTCATATTCTAATGCGCGTGGGTAAAAGTCATATCATCAATAAAGATCATATTTTACAGATAAATTTACCTAAGCAGCGACTGTTACTTTTAACAGGCGAAGGAAAACCCAAAGAATTAATCATTTCCAAAGACCCGTTGAAAACGTTAAAAGACTCTTTTGAAAAAGAAATGGGGAAAACGGAAGAAGAGGAAGGAACAGTGAACGATGGTAATAACAATAGGTAAAGCCGCAGATAATGACGTTGTCGTAAATGATCCTTATGTAAGCAGGTATCATGCGCGTCTGTTGCGTGATGAAGAAGGATGTTTGTTTTTGGAGGATATAGCCTCCACCAACGGTACGTTTGTCAACGGCAGCCGAATTGTAAAGAAAAAAGTGTCTCTTACCGATACTGTATTGCTCGGAGAAAAGTATAAGCTGGAGCTTTCCGAAGTATTAAAAACCGGAAATGATTATAGCGAAGAATTTGCCCGCTTGAAAGATATATACGATAAGTATGTTGAGCAAAAAGTCAAAATACAGTCGTCCAATCAATTCAAAACACGTTTATTCCAGGCTTTGCCGTTTGCTTTTATTGGTATCTTAGGCGTTTTAATCAGCGCATTGGGAAAAGGAAGCGCCGTTTTGTTCGGAATAAGTTTATTTGTTACGATTTGTGTGCCGACTGTCGGTATTTATCTGGGAGCAAAACAATCCGCCAAGATACCCCGTCAGTTACAAGACCTTTCCAACCGGTTCAAAATAGATTATGTGTGTCCTAAATGCGGAACATTTTTGGGCGAGATACCTTGGGAATCGTTGTCTAACCGGAAACAATGCCCCGTTTCGTCATGTAAGGCGAAATGGGTAAAAGGTTGATACTTCGTATACCAAAACCGCCCTTTTGTACAATAAACCTGATTATATGATTAATAGATTACTTTTCGCAAAACTACAATGAGTTCTTTTTCTACCTTTGTTTCATAAATTATGAAATAAATAATTTTATTGTATATGCAGGAAGAAGAATATACATTTGTTACGATTGACAGTGATGATTTCATGTTTCCGGACGCCGTTGTTATCGATATGGATATGGATAACGGCGATGAGCTGGATGGAATAGTAACTATTGATGAAAGCATGAACAATTCGGATTTCATTACCCTTGCGGATGATACGATTATGCTTTCGGACGCTGATATGATTGATACATATTCAAGCGACATCAGCGATATGGACATTTCAATCATGATATGATTTCGGTCAGATGTCCACATTGCAATGTGGGATTGAAGGTGGATGAAAAGAAGTTGCCTTCAGGTATCACTACCTTCAAATGTCCCAAATGCAAGCGTCCCATTCCCGTCTCCATGCTTTCTCAGAAAGAAGGAGAGGGGATTTCTTCGTCCGATTCCGATACAGTCTTGTTACATCCCATAAAAAAAGGAATCGGCCAAATAACCGTTTTGCCCGACGCCGAGACAACCGGACAGATATTTCCCCTTACTGAAGGCGTTTCCATTATCGGACGAAAATCTTCCAAACCTTTCCTCGCAACAATTGGCATTGAAACAGCCGACAGGTCGATGAGCCGCGAACATATCCGGATAGAAGTGAAAAAAGATTCAAAAGGAGGCTATATACATTGTCTTTCCGACAATAATAGCAAAAACTATACGTTATATAACAGTAATTATTTAGGAGTAGGCGAAGAGGTGATATTGAATAATAACGATGAGATTATCATAGGCCGCACCGTACTCCGTTTTAACGAATAAACGTATTGCTATTATGGACGTTACAATAGGAAAACCTTGTGCAATCAGTGAAAAAGGCGGCAGACAAAACAATGAAGACGCTATTTACCCGCAGCCGGAAGCTGTAAAGCCTGCACAGAAATTGTTTTTGGTATGCGACGGAGTAGGGGGAACCGAAAAAGGTGAAATAGCCAGTTCGTTGGCCTGCGATTATTTTCAGTGGTACTTTTTAAATATGCCGGAAGAGAACAAGCCTACCCTTGAATTTGTCAGAAAAGCATTGCGCTATACGGAAATAAAATTCGACGAATATACCGCCGAACATTCCGAGGCTATCGGAATGGCTACTACATTAACGATGCTGTATGCAGGGCAGTCGGGTATAACATTAGCTCGCGTGGGCGGAAGCCGGATTTACCAGTTCCGCGAAGGAAAAATCATTTATAAGACCGAAGATATGATAACGCGCGCCCTCGCGGGAACCAGACAACCCTCGGAAGCAGACGTAATCCTGTTGAATGATATAGAGCCCGGCGACTATTTTTTCATGTGTACCGACAGCATAATGGAAAATTTTACCGACGAATCTTTAGCGGCTCTTTTCAAAGGAAAAGCGGCGTCGGAAGTAATTAAAGATACCATAATGGAAACTTGTAATGGAAAAACTTGGGACAATTTCTCTTTTTATATTATTCCCATTCAAAATGTACAGGAATCTGATAGCATTAAGCAAAATATTCTGTCATTCTTTTATTCTTTTATATAAATAACGTATTTTTGGCGTAAAATGTACGCTACGAGTATGAATTTACCTACGGGGCATTTCCTCCAAAACAGAAAATACCAGCTATTATATGTAGTTGGACAGGGAGGGTTTGGTATTACGTATAAAGGAATTTTGTATACCGAAGTGAAAGGGCCGTTAGGGGAAATTAAAACGGAAATTCCTATCAGTATCAAAGAGTATTTTTTCAAAGACTACTGTTACCGTGCAGCGGATACCTGCGCAGTCAATGTTCATTCGGAAACGGGAAAACAGCTTTTCGATAAATTCAAGGAAAAACTGATTAAAGAGGCAAAGATATTGTCGGAAGTGCATCATCCGTATATAGTAAATGTACTCGACGTTTTTGAAGAGAATAATACGGCCTATATTGCGATGGAGTATATCGAAGGTCATTCATTGAAGTATATACTCGAAAATGAAGGCGTTCTCCCGGAAGGAAAAGTCTTGAAATATGTTCGTCAGATAGGACAAGCGCTACAATTTGTTCATGAAAAGAATATTCTTCACTTAGATATCAAGCCCAGCAATATTCTGGTTGATAAAAACGGCGACGCCTGTCTGATTGACTTTGGAGTAAGTAAAAGATATGATGTAGAGCGCAAGGAGACCAGTACGACAATGTTGACTTTGTCGAAAGGTTTTGCTTCTATCGAACAATATGATAACGAAGGCACGCAGATTTTTTCTCCTTGCCCGGACATATATTCGCTGGGAGCTACCATGTATAATTTATTGACCGGAAAGATACCCGCAGAGTCTATATTAAGAGCTACCAGACCGTTGAAAAATCCTTCGGAACTGAATCCGGATATAACCTTCAAGACGGAAGAGGCTATCCTGAAAGCAATGCAAATTAATCCGGCAGACCGCTTCCAAACGATTGCTGAAATGATGGAAGCGCTGGATATGCCTCCTGTTGAAGATATAAGGAAGAATGATACTT
>JAIRYL010000213.1 GCA_031267775.1 Tannerellaceae bacterium | reverse complement strand
ATAAATGCGGGTTTGGACGTTTCTCTTTTTAACAATAGACTGGCCGTAACGTTTGATTATTATCGTTCAAGAAATACCGATTTATTGCTGGATGTTAATATTCCGGCTACCACAGGGTTTACCCGCACGACCAAGAATATCGGCGAGGTAGAAAACAGAGGTTTTGACATACAAGTGAAAACAGAGAATATACGTAATAAGGATTTCATCTGGTCGACCGATTTCAATATATCCGCTTTCAAAAACGAGGTTATTGCGCTTGGCCCGGAAGGAGACCCCATCAGGAGTACGTCGCATATCACCCAAACCGGTCGTCCCATCGGTATGTTTTACGGCTATCAGGTCGACGGGGTCTTTATGAACCAGGCCGAAGTAGACAAAGGCCCGATCTTTGGACGCGGAACATCAAACCAGTCGCGTCCCGGCGATTTACGTTTTGTGGATTTAAATGCCGACGGCATGATCAATTCTTTAGACCAGGGCGAGATGGGAAATCCCTATCCCGATTTTACTTATGGGATGACGAATCATGTTTCGTGGAAAAATCTGAGTTTGAGCGTAAGTTTATATGGCAGTTACGGAAATGAAATATTAAACCTTGCCGCTGTTGGAATTTTGAACAAGAGAGGGAATCGCGTGGGGCAGTTGGCTACTCAGCTTAATTACTGGAAAACGGAAGGGGAAACGGGCGACGGAAAAGCGCCGCGCCCCAATGACGCCTCTACCGGCGGTAACCGGGAGATTTCCCAGCATTATATGGATACGGGTTCTTTCCTCCGTATCAATAACCTGAGGCTAAACTATGATGTGCCGGCGTCGGTTATCAGAAGATTGATTCATCTAAATTCATTGCGAACCCAACTGTATGTTAATATAACGAACCTGTACACATTTACGAATAATGAAACTTGCTTTAATCCGGATGTTAGCAACAGTACGGCTTCGTTGACGCCCGGCGTGAGTTACAGCGATTATCCATTACCGCGCACATACTCGTTGGGAATAAGCGTTAAATTTTAAATAACCTTCAAAACCATATTCAAATGAAATATATAGTAATAAGTATCGGCATGGCTCTATTCGCCGGATGTTCCGGTAATTTTATCGATCTGACGCCTCCGTCTACCGCTACGGTGGCAAATGTTTATAAAACGGATAAAGACTTTCAAGACGCCCTGGTTGGATGTTACAACCAGCTAAGGTCTCAATACGGCGCTTTCTGGCAATGGGATCTGGCAAGCGACGACGCTCGTCATCAATGGGCTACGCTTGATGTGCGGCGTAATTTAGACGAATATACTTACCTGAATAACGAGGGTATCTTTTCAAGCAGATGGAATGGTTATTATACGCTCATCTATCGTGCAAATTACATAATAGAAGCGATTGAAAACATAGATGAAGCCGTTGTACCTCAAAAGCAGGCATATATCGGCGAGGCCAAATTCATGCGGGGAATGGCTCATTTTCATCTGGTAAGAGCCTTTGGGGATGTTCCTTTGATAACTAAGGTAATCCTTGACGAAGAAGCCCTTCGGATGGGACGCGATCCCGTAAATACGGTTTACGAACAAATCATTTCCGACCTGAAAGACGCCGGCGAAGTTTTGCCTTCGTCGTATACGGGACGCGATGTAGGACGCGCCACGAAAGGGGCGGCCAAATCTATATTGGGAAGCGTATATCTGACGCATAAAAATTTTCCCGAAGCAGAAGCCGTATTAAAGGAAGTGACCACGATGGGTTATAATCTTTTGGACGATTTCAATGATTTGTGGAACTATTCGAAAGATGAACATCACAGCGAATATATTTTTGATATAGAATACGAATCGGATATTCAATTAGGGGCTGGTTTTACAAACGATTTCCTGCCTCAACAGGCCGAAATTGCTCAGTTATACGGCATTCCCGGCGCGGCAGGAAACAGCTATAACCCTTCCGACGAGCTGTTTGATATTTTTGAAGATACTGATCTGCGAAAGGATGTTACCGTTGCGAAGGGCTGGACGGATGCGGAGGGCGTTTATCATCTGATTAATCCCAGCGGTCAGGGGGCTAAAACATATACAAAAAAATACCTTACTTCTATTCCGCGCAGCGGAGACAGTCCCTGTAACTGGAAAGTAATCCGTTACGCCGATGTGCTTCTTATGCTGGCGGAAGCGCTGAATGAAAACGACAAAACGGCGGAAGCGCTGACGTATGTAAACAGGGTTAGAAAACGAGCCGGCGTAAATTCTTACCCTGAGGATATATCGAAAGATAATTTACGCGAGGAAATATACGATGAACGGCGAAGGGAATTATCGTTTGAAGGCCACCGGATATGGGACCTGTTCAGAACCGGACGCATCTTGCAAGCATGCGGGCCGTTGGGGATGCAGCCTCACATGGTTCTCTTTCCAATCCCTCTTGCTCAGATACAGGTGATGAACAATCCGGCCATTTTCCCGCAAAATCCGGGATGGGATTAATAATTTATATAAACGAAATATGACAGAGAAACAAGTACAAAATGGAAGTTCGCGACGCGATTTCCTGAAAAACAGCGCTGCGCTGACTGCCTTACTGGCAATAGAGCCATTGTCGGGCTATGCCGTTATGAGTGAAAAAACAAATGGTACGGCTTCGCGAAAAATGAACGGTATTCAGATTGGCGCTGTTTCGTTTGTAGACGAAGAGGTAAATAAAGTTCTGGATTATTTGCAGGAACAGGTACATATCAATACGCTCTTTGTTACGGTTTTTACGTATGGCAGAGGGTTAGCCGGCCGGCAGATACCGGGACAGCCTATGCCCGACCATGGTTCGCAGGAATCGGACGAAAAAACGTTTCATGGAGGTAATTATGCCATCGCGAATCCAGCGTTCTATACCCGCACGGTCTTGAAAGAAACAAGAGCTACGGAACATGGAGGCTTTGATGTTCTTGCCGCCCTTCTTCCGGAAGCCAGGAAAAGAGGGATGCAGGTTTTTGCCTCTGTAGAAGATCAATGGCGACAGGATGTTCCCGGTATTACCGGATTGAGGGAACTTGATTTATACGGACGAAGAGCCAATACGCTTTGTCTTTTCCATCCGGATGTGAAAGAGTTTTGGACTGCATTGGTTGCCGATCTTTGTTCGTCATATCCTGTTGATGGCGTCTTGTTCTTTAACGAGCGAAACGGGCCTTTCCTTTCGGCCTTGGGAGCCAGCCATTTTCAAAGTATAGATTCGTCGCGCGCCACCTGCTTTTGCGATCATCATAAGAAAGCCTCTATTGAGCATGGACTTGATTTTGAACGGGTAAAAGAAGGCTATCGAAAATTGGATACGTTCGTTCAGCAATCGTTTCGGGATATTCGCCCCGGCGATGGATATTATGTAGCGTTTCAGCGTTTGCTGCTCGATTATCCCGAGATAACCGCATACGATGAACTCTTTGATTTCGGCAAGCATCAAATTTTGAAAAACGTATATACCACCGTTAAGTCCATTAACAAAAAGCTGAAAGTTGGGTTTCACATAGAGCATGTTAATTCTTTCAATCCGCTCTTTCGCGCTACGCGAAGCTATGAAGAGCTGGCCGGGATGGCCGATTTTTTGAAAGTAGTATCCTACAATAACTGCGCAGGCGAACGCTATGCCAGTTTTATCCGGAACATCGGCTCTACCGTATTTCGTGACGTACCTTTGGAGTTGTTGATGCGGGTTAACAATCGTCTGCTCGATTATAGCGAAAAGGAGGCTTCGTTAGATCAACTGCCGATGGCCGGCCTTTCGGCTGATACGGTCTTCCGTGAAACAAAACGGGCTGTTAAGGGCGCAAACGGAAAATGCCTTATCTTGCCGGGAATCGATGTGAATATTCCTGCCGGAAGTAACAGCCGGAAAGCTTCGGAGCAGGATACATACGAGGCTACATTGGCAGCTTACAGAGGCGGAGCAGACGGGGTGATTCTCTCGCGCAAGTATTCGGAAATGTACTTAGCCAACCTGAGAGGCGCCGGGCGAGCCATTCGCGAAGGAAACAGGCTGTGATTGTATAACGCTTAAAATGAATGAAAATGATGAATCAAGAACGGAAAACAGTAGAAAAAATAAAAGCGCAGAAAGTTATTGGTATACAAATAGGCGCTGAATCTTTCATGGATGAAGGTGTGGAACAGGTATTGGATATTCTGCAGGAAAAGGGCGCCGTTAATACGCTTTATGTTTCGACCTTTACATACGACCGCGGTATACATGGGCGGCCGGGAAGAAATTTCCCCGATCACGGGATACGGAAACCCGATACCGATCGCTATCATGGCGGGAACTATGCAACGCCGCACGCCGAATTTTATAAAAATACCCGGATAAAGGGCGAACGGTTAAAAGCGCCCGATTTTGGAAATGTCGATATACTGAAAGAGGTTATCCCGGCAGCGCGCAGACGACGCATGAAAGTATATGCTTCCGTGCAGGATGGTTTCAATTATCCGGAAGACGTTACTGACTTCAGGGAATTTTATGAAGAGAACCTGGACGGCCGGAAAGGGGGAGCCATGTGTTTTTATGCCCCGGATGTGCGTGAATTTTGGAAAGCGGTATGCGTGGATCTCTGTACGTCGTATGATATTGACGGCGTTTTGCTTTTCAATGAACGGGGCGGGCCTTTCCTGAATGCGTTGGGAGCCAGCCACAATCAAAGTATACAGTCGTCGCAGGTAACGTGTTTCTGCGAGCATCATCAAAAGGCTGCCGAAGCGAACGGGATTGATTTTGAACGGGCAAAAGAAGGTTATCGCAAGCTCGACGCTTTTGTACAGGATTCGCTCGGCAATAACCGGCCGGCGGATGGTTATTACGTTGCCTTCGAACGACTGATGTTTGCTTATCCCGAAGTATATGCTTTGAACCGGCTTTTTGACTTGGGTAAAAGCCGGATATTGGCCGATGTATATGAAGCTGTCAAAGGCGTAAAGAAAAACCAGCAGGTAGGTTTTCATATAGAGCATGTCAATTCCTTCAATCCGTTTTACAGAGCGACACGCGGGTATGCCGACATGGCAAAGATTGCTGATTTTCTGAAAGTTGTCGTATACAATAACTGTGGAGGCGAACGTTACGCCGGTTTTGTACGAAACGCCGGGTCGATTATTTTCCGCGATGTGCCGCATGAAGAATTGATGCGTTTCAACAATTATTTGTTGGGCTACGCAGAAAAGGAGGCTTCGATTAACGAATTGGCGGCCGCCGGTCTTTCGCCGGATTATGTGTATCGTGAAACCCGGAGGGCTTTGGAAGGAGTGCAGGGACAGCGGTGCGACGTCTTGCCCGGAATCGATATAAATATTCCGACGGGAAGAAACAGCCGTGTACAGTCGCCCGAAGATGCTTACGAAGCTACGCTGGCAGCGTTAAAAGCCGGAGCGCAAGGGGTTATCCTTTCGCGGAAATATTCCGAAATGACGCTGGCTAATCTGGAGGCCGTAGGGCGTGCCGTACGCGATGCGGCTTCCCGGCCGCTACCCTGATGCGCGATTTGGAAAATAAAAATGAACCTCCCTGTTGAATTATAAAGTTTTGTTTCTATATTTAGATACTGTTTAAGACAGTACTGGAAAATACAATAAACAAAACGACCATGGAAGCAAAGAAAAAACAAGGCGGAAAAAAGAATTTTGTGTTAGACACGAATGTTATCCTGCATGATTATAAATGCATTGGGAACTTTCAGGAGAATGATATCTATCTCCCCATCGTAGTGCTGGAAGAATTGGATAAATTTAAAAAGGGCAGCGAACAGATTAATTATAATGCCCGCGAATTTGTACGCGAACTGGACGCTATTACCGATAAAGACCTTTTTGTAAAAGGCGCGTCTCTTGGGATGGGAATGGGTACGCTCTTTGTGGTAGCCGGCGATAAATTTCAGGAAAAAATAGCCCGGTCATTTCCGGAATTTATACCTGATCATCGAATCCTTTCATGTGCATGGACCGTATGCCAGGCGCATCCCGGAATGAAAACAATCCTTGTAACCAAAGATATAAACCTTCGTATGAAAGCCCGATCTCTGGGGATTGAGGTGGAAGACTATATTACAGACAAGGTGGCAAATGTAGACGCCTTTGAACGCGCACAGGAAACATATAACGATATAAACCCGGACAGTATAGATAAACTGTATGCTACGCCGGAAGGTTTGGACCCGGATGTATTGAATATAAAGACGGTTGTTCAGCCAAACGAATGCTTTATATTAAAAAGCGCGCGCAACTCTATATTGGCGAGGTATAATCCTTTTACGGGAAAAGTAAGGAAAGTAGAAAAAGAGACAAACTATGGTATCCAGCCCCGTAATGCCGAGCAGGGTTTTGCTTTTGAAGTATTGAATGATCCTGATATAAAATTGGTGGGGCTTACCGGAAAGGCGGGAACAGGAAAAACGTTGCTGGCGCTGGCTGCCGCTTTAAAACAGGCGAATCGATACAAGCAGATATTGCTGGCGCGGCCAATTGTAGCTTTGGCAAATAAAGACGTAGGTTTTCTTCCGGGCGACGAAAAGCAAAAGGTTGCTCCTTATATGCAACCGTTATTTGATAATCTGAATGTAATTAAGTCGCAAACAGGACAGGGTGGAAGCGAAGCCCGGAAGATAGACGAGCTGCAAAAGAATAATCAATTAGGATTAAGCGTTTAGGTCGCTGTAAAAAATATAAGATGCTACCTTTGTAGCATGAAAACAAGAGAACAGTTTGTAGGTGTGAACTCAATAAAATTCAACCGACATTTTCAGAGTGA
>JAIRYL010000179.1 GCA_031267775.1 Tannerellaceae bacterium | reverse complement strand
TTTGGTAGAGAATGGCGAATCGCTTGTTTATAGTCCCCGCTTTCTCTACCTTTCTCCTGATTTACATCTTCACTTGTTAATTATATCTAATTTTTGGTACCATGTCATACAAGGTATCGGTAAGAAATCTATATTTGTGCCGTACAAATTAAAAAACAGTTTTATACTGTAACTATTTGCGCAAAAGATTCGTCTTACTATACGTACTGTAACTACAACTATATCATGATCATTCAACTAAAAGACATAAACAAAACGTACTTCAACGGAGCTCCCCTTCATGTTTTGAAAGGTATCGATCTAAGTATTGAACCAGGCGAGATGGTATCCATCATGGGCGCGTCGGGTTCGGGTAAATCTACCCTTTTGAATATCTTAGGCATACTGGATACCTATGATACCGGCGTTTATACGCTGGCGGGACAACTCATACAGGGCTTGAGCGAGAGCCGGGCGGCCGAATTGCGCAATAAGCTAATCGGCTTCATCTTCCAGTCGTTCAACCTGATCTCCTTTAAGAATGCTATCGAGAATGTAGCCCTGCCCCTGTATTACCAGGGCGTAAAACGAAAGAAAAGGAATGCCATCGCGCTGGATCATTTAAAAATGGTAGGGCTGGCAGACTGGGCCGAACACATGCCAAACGAGCTGTCTGGCGGTCAAAAACAGCGTATAGCCATCGCGCGCGCGCTGATAGCCAAGCCGCAGATCATCCTGGCCGACGAACCTACCGGGGCGCTCGACAGCGTTACGACGGTAGAGGTGATGGAGCTTCTCCGCAAAGTAAATAAAGAAGGGATGACGATGATTATCGTAACCCATGAACAATCTGTAGCCGACGCCACCGACAAGATTATCCGCCTGAAAGACGGCATTATCGAACGTATCGAACGTGTTGAAAAAGCGCCCCGTTATGTTTGAATTTGACAGCCTCCATGAGATTTCGAGTACGATGAAGAAGAATAAGCTTCGTACGTTCCTTACCGGCTTTTCGGTGGCATGGGGTATCTTTATGCTGATCGTTTTATTAGCCGCCGGTAACGGGCTGCGCAACGGGATAGCCTATAACTTTCGCGATATGGCCGACAATACCGTGAATTGCTGGGCAAGGTATACGACTCTTCCTTATAAAGGATTCCTGCCCAACCGGCAAATCCGGTTTACGGAAAAAGACGTTTTTGCCATCAAACGGCATTTCCCGGAAGTAGACCTCATCTCGCCCGTTAATTCGCGTAACGACACGATCTCGTTCAACAAAGAGTATCTGACAGGGTCTATCCAGGCTGTACATCCCGATTTCAATTCTATTTTCTATCTGCCCATACCGGCCGGCAAGGGGCGTTTTATTAATGAAGTAGATTTGATGCAACGGCGGAAGGTTATTGTGTTAAGCCCCCGTATGGTAGAGGTGCTTTTCCGCGATTCAATCGAGCCGGTCGGCGCCCATGTGAAGCTGGGAAACCTGATGTTTCAGGTGATAGGCGTTTATCAGGACGATAATAAAAGCAACGACTCGCCGGCTTATATCCCATTCAGCACCGGTCAGCTATTATACGACAACGGATACCGGGTGCGGAATATAAACTTTACGCTGACAGGTATAAACAACGAAGAAGCCGAAGAGTCTTTCAGGGAACATCTCCGCCATTTTATAGCCCGGCGGCAGCAGTTCGACCCGGAAGACAAAAATGCGATTGGCATGTGGAGCACCGGATCGGAGTTTCGCATGTGGCAGGGTATGAACAACGGGATCGCCCTGTTTATCTGGATCATAGGGATCGGCACGCTTATGGCCGGGATAGTGGGCGTAAGTAACATCATGCTGATTACGGTGAGGGAACGTACCCGGGAGTTTGGCATCCGGAAGGCGATAGGGGCTAAACCATCGTCTATCCTTGGTTTGATCATTGTAGAATCGGTATTGGTGACGGCAGTTTTCGGGTACATCGGGATGGTATTGGGAATCGGCCTTACAGAGGTTATCAATTACGGGATGGAAATGGCCGGCGCCGGCTCGTCGAGCAGCGGTAATCCCGGCGAAGACACGACGGTTTTCCGGAATCCGACGGTGAACCTGGGAATCGCTATGGCGGCTACGGGCGTATTGATTGTAGCCGGCGTGCTGGCCGGGTATTTCCCGGCGCGTAAAGCAACTAAGATAACAGCTATTGAAGCCATAAGGGCGGACGAATAAATATACAAGATCATGTTTGATTCAGATCGATGGATAGAGATATGGGTTACCATCACCCGAAATAAAACACGCAGTTTACTGACTTGCTTCGGCGTTTTCTGGGGAATCCTGATGCTGGTGATCCTGCTGGGTTCCGGCACGGGCTTAAAGAATGGGATACTGGGCAACTTTAAAGGCTTCGCCACCAACTCGCTGTTCTTCTATGCCGACCGGACAAGCGAGCCGTACAAAGGTTTTAATAAAGGCCGCTTCTGGAATATGCGGAACCGCGACATAGAAAGCATCATTCAGCAGGTAACGGCCGTTGAAGATATCTCGCCTATTATCTGGGGAGGTAATGGCGACAAGAATATCGTATATGCCCAGCTAACCGGCAGCTATAATGTAAAAGGCGTGTTGCCGGGCTATTTTAATATTGAAACCCAAGAGCTTTTCTATGGCAGACTGCTGAACGACGTAGACATACAGGAGAAACGGAAAGTGTGCCTGATTGGTACAAAGGTGAACGAGACGCTGTTTCGCAACCAGGATCCGACCGGCAAGTATATCCGGGTAAACGGTTTATACTATCAGGTGGTGGGCGTGATCAAGGCCAGGTCGTCCAATATCAATATCGGCGGACGGGCGGAGGAGACGGTATTCCTGCCGTTTTCCACCATGCAGCAAACGCTCAATCAGGGAGATATCCTGCATTTTCTTTGCCTGAGCGTACAGATGGATTATCCGGTTCAGGAAGTCATTACCGACGTGAGCGCCATATTAAAAGCGCAGAATGAGATAGCCCCGGATGATCCGCAGGCCGTAGGCGTGGTGAATCTGGCCGCGCAATTCTCAACCTTCAATATGCTGTTTGTCGGGATCGATATCCTGGTCTGGCTTGTTGGGATGGGCACTTTACTGGCGGGCGTGATTGGCGTAAGCAATATTATGATGGTTACCGTAAAGGAGAGGACAAAGGAAATAGGGGTGCGCCGCGCTTTAGGCGCCAAACCGTTCAATATTATTTCCCAGGTAATGAGCGAAAGTCTGGTACTTACCTCTTTGGCGGGATTAATCGGGCTGAGTTTGGGGGTATTCCTGCTCGATGTTGTTAATACGTTACTTCCCGCAAGCCCTTCATCCGGTAATACCCCTACTTTTTTTGAAAATCCGGAAGTTAATATTCAAACAGCCATAGCTGCAACCGTCGTGCTCTTGTTTAGCGGTCTGCTGGCCGGATTAATTCCAGCCTGGCGGGCTATGCAGATTAAAGCGATTGACGCCATCCGTGAAGAATAATAATAAACAGCAACAATAGAATTTATGAAAAATCGTCTTTGGAAAAAAATCCTGCGAGTGATCTTGTTAGTATTTGTAGGAGCTGCGGTACTCGGAACGTTTTATTTCTTATGGAAAAAAGCCCAGCCGGTTGTTACCGTATATGAAATTATAACGCCTGAACCCGGTACTGTTGAAACAAAAACAGTGGCTACCGGCAATGTAGAACCCCGGTTTGAGGTGATGATCAAACCGCAAATTTCGGGTATCATCTCCGAGCTGCTGAAGGAACCCGGACAAATGATAAAAGAGGGTGAAATTATTGCACGCGTAAAGGTTATACCGGAAATGGTGCAGTTGAACAGCGCTGAATCGCGCGTAAATATGTCGGAAATATCCTTAAAGCAGGTTGAAGAGACGTTCAAACGCGACGAAGCGCTTTACAAACAGGGCGTAGTAGCCCAGGAAGATTTTGACGTATCGCAGGCAAACTATCTGAAAGCAAAAGAAGAACGCGCGAATGCACAGAACGCGTTGGAGATCATACGCGACGGTATTGCCAAAAACTCAAAAGTGGCCAGTACGACACAAATCCGCAGTACCATTACGGGCATGATATTAGACGTCCCCGTAAAGGTAGGTAATTCGGTTATTCAATCGAACAACTTTAATGATGGCACCACCATTGCATCGGTAGCCGATATGAATGACATGATTTTCCGGGGGAATGTAGACGAGACTGAAATAGGGCGTATCAACGAAGGAATGCCTATCAAATTAACGGTCGGGGCCATGGAAAGCCGGATTTTCGACGCTACATTGGAGTATGTCTCTCCCAAAGGCGTAGAAAAGAATGGCGCTATTCAGTTTGAGATCAAAGCGGCGGTGACCATTCCGGAAGATGCTTTTATCCGCGCAGGCTACAGCGCCAATGCGGAAATTGTATTAAAGCGCGCAGAGGATGTGCTGACGGTTCCCGAGAGCGCCGTTGAGTTCTTTGGCGATTCGGCTTTCGTACAGCTTGTTAAGGAGGAAAAGCCTGAACAGTTGTTTGAAAAACATGCCATAAAGACCGGCTTGTCTGACGGTATCAAGATTGAAGTACAGGAAGGGTTGAGCTCGAACGATAAGATCCGCGGCGCCATTATTGACGCAAATAAAAAGTAAAAAAGGAATATGCAGATGAAAAGATACGATTGCATCAATATAAAAGCTCTTCTGAGGGGGCTTTCGGGAGGGGTGGCTTTTATGCTTGTTTTTCTGTCTCCCTTACAGGCGCAAACAAAACTATGGACCTTGGAAGAATGTATCTGGTATGCCATCGATCATAATATCGACCTGAAGCAACAGGAGCAACAACAGGAACTGAGTGAAATTGCGGTTAATACCAGTAAAAACAGTTGGCTGCCCAACTTAAACGCGTCTGTTGGCCAGAATTTCAGCTTTGGGCGTATACAGAGCGCCGACGGAACAATCAGCAGCCGCAATGGAGCAAATACTTCCTTTGGGGCGCAGATCCAAATGCCGGTATTTGATGGACTGCGAATAGCCAACGATCTGTCGGCAAAGAGATTCAATCTGCAGGCTTCTATGGCGTCTCTTGAAAAAGCGAAAGAGGATTTGGCTATCAATATCACATCCTATTATGTACAGATTCTTTATAATAAAGAGATATTGAACATTGCCCAACTGCAAGTAGAACTTACCGCCGGACAGGTTTTGCGTACGGAAGCTCTTGTAAATGCCGGTAAGGCGCCGCTTTCGCAATTATATGACATCAAAGCTCAGTTGGCTAAAGAGGAAGTAAGTATGACTGAAGCCCGAAATAATGTGAATTTAGCTTTATTGGACTTAAAACAAAGCTTGGAACTGGAACGGGAATCGACAGGCTTTGAAATAGAAACCCCGCAGTTGGATGATGTGGTAGAAGCGTCTATGGGAAGTATCCTTCCGCCGGAAAATATCTATAACCATGCCGTCGTTTTCAAACCGCAAATCAAAGAACAGGCGTATTTGCTCGAAAGTCAGAAGAAACAATTGAAAGTGGCGCAAGCGGATTATTTTCCGCAACTGAATTTGAACGCCGGATATAGTTCGGGTTATTATCACTTTTATTCGGGCCTGGTAGGAAGCGAGGCGAACAGGAGCTTTGGCAAACAATTTAGCGACAACTCGCAGGAAATGATAGGAGTTACGCTTTCCATTCCTGTCTTTAACCGTTTTCAGGTACGGAACAACGTTCGTTCTGCACGCGTAAACATCGTCAACCGCGAGCTGCTGATGGAAAATTCAAAGAAGGTTTTGTATAAAGAGATCCAACAGGCCTACTTTAATGCGATAGCTGCGCAAGAGAAATACGTTTCGTCGGAAAAGTCTGTATTAGCAAGCAAAGAAGCTTTCAGTTATGCGGAAGAACGGTATGCCGCCGGGAAAAGTACCGTTTTTGAATACAATGAATCGAAAACCAAATATGCGCAAAGCCTTTCCGAGCAGGCACAGTCTAAATATGATTTTATCTTTCGCACCAAGATACTGGATTTTTATAATGGTATGCCAATCATGTTTTGATTTTTTCATTTATGTGTTTTTTTGAGTAAGGGGCGTTTCAAAAGAACGCCCTTTTCATGTAATCCCCGCCCGCGCCCGCCGTAGGGATGCAAGATTTTGCGTCTCTATCCCCCAACCCCGCAGAGAGACGCGAAGCATCGCGTCTCTACCGTGCGCCCTGCATGAGCAGCGCGCACTTGCGTGCAAGCTATTAAAAAGCCGCAAAAATACAAATAAAAACGGTTAAAGAAAGTTTGAGCAAGTGCGAAATATTCCGGAGGGTGAAAGTCCCTTATGTGCGGGAGTAAATACCCGAAGCATCAGCAAGCCGCAAGGTGGTTCATCGTGAGGTGTGCACTGAAGGAAGCGGGACTGCAAAATCCGGTACTGATGAAC
>JAIRYL010000091.1 GCA_031267775.1 Tannerellaceae bacterium | reverse complement strand
TCGCACTTGCCCTTTTAAGGACGTACGGATATAATTTTCTACTTCTTCCTCCGGAAAATCCATCCGAAAACCGGAGGTCAGATCACGTTGAAGGGCGGATCTGAATTGATAACTCAATTCCATGGATATATTTGCCGTCATATTTAATTGTATTTTGACCGCAAGGATACATTTTATTTTTTTATATTAGTGACATTACAAGCAAGGGGGGTCGGGCTTTCCGCTGCAAGTCCTCGTCCGCTCCGCTTCGCTGCGCCGCCTGCGGGCTATCCGCTGCAATCCCTCGCGCGTCGCGCCCCCTCCTCAAAGAACGCAGCCCCCTGCCCGAAGAACGCTTTCCATCCCTGGCAGGCAGAAAACCGGCAGGTCTGTTTTACATCCCGTTTGTTCATGAGAAAAGATCTTTACCTGATTTTTTGCCGGAAAAACGCGGAAAACGAAAAAATCGACTCAAAGGATTTTTTTGATTATTTAAATGAAAAAAAAAACCGGTCGAGAGAAAAAAAAATACGATCGAGAAAAAAAAATAATCTCTCAAATGGGGGCGAAAAATCTTTGAGTCGATTTGGCGAAAAATCGCGTAAAAACCTCCCGCAGGGAAGCGGCCGAATCAAAAACAGACGTATTAATCAGCTCATTATAAGGTATATAATCCGTTTCGGGGGGAAGGAGGCTTTCCGCTACCCGTAAAGGCGCAATGCATTGCGTCTCTACAATCGTAGATAAATGGGCGTATAGACGCGCGTAAATTTGCGTTTAGAGAGAAATAAATTTCTGTTTAGACGCAAATAAATTTCTGTTTAGACGCAAATTTACGTGCGTTCCGACGCGCGCGCAGGGCGTCTTTTGAACATGAGGGAGAAGGATTTTACGGGCGAGCCAAACGGGACGCTATCAATTATGTGCACAATCCTTTCGACAATGTTGCAGAATCAACCGGATTATCATATATTTACACTATGAAAAAAATGATATATGAAAAACCGGCTTGTTGCATTTATCTATTTGTTGACTGTTTTTAACAGTCAATTATTAGCATATCCCGATATGCAGCGCATGATAACCTATCTTTTTACCACCGAACAGGGGTTGTCGAGCACAAAAGTAACAACCATTTTACAGGATAATACAAATTTCCTGTGGATTGGCACCGAAGATGGCCTTAATAAATTCAACGGGTACGATTTTACTATCTATAAAACCCAGCCGGACGATTCGGCGTCTCTTATAAGCAATCATATTACGGCGTTATTTCAGGATTCGGGCAATCGTTTGTGGGTTGCTACCATTGCCGGGCTTGAGTATTACGACCTGGCTTCCGACGGGTTTATAAACGTTTCGCTAAACCTGCCCGACGAAGTGGTAAAAAATAATCAATGCACCGATATAATAGAAGACAGTAACGGAAATCTGTGGTTTGCCGTTTCAGGATACGGAGCAGTCTGTTATTCGCCCGATACGGGAAACAGTTTTCTGCTTGCTCCTTTGGAAGAATCTTTATCTCCTTCCCTGTGCAGCCGGCATATTGAATCTGTGGCGGAAGACAGGGAAGGAAATCTGTGGTTTGCCTCGCAGGATAATGGCATATCCGTTTATAACCCCGCTACCCGGACTTTCCAGAACTATCATACGGCAAACAGCGCGCTGCCCGGCAATGCCGTTTTTGATCTGTGCCTTCGTTCCAACGGAGATATATTGATCTCTACTTTACGGCAAGGGCTTTCGATATACGACTCAAAAAAAAAGCGCTTTATTTCGTACCCGGATGTGTTTAACAAGTCGAATATCCGCTCCGTATTCTGCGCCAACGAAGATTTGGATGGCAATATACTTGTAGGAACAGAGGGAAAAGGGGGGTTTATTTTCGACCCCGAGAAAAGAGAACTGAAGCAGCATCCCGTATTTAAAGAAATGATTGACGAAATAGGCGATTCAAAAGTTCACAGTATAAACAGGGGCAACTATAATTACATTTGGATGTCGCTCAGTTATAAAGGCGTTTTTGTAATGGGCTATGAAAAAACAGGTTTTAAATCGCTGCGGAAAATCAATAATGAACCCAATTCGTTAAACTACGGACAGGTAACAGGTATAACTGCCGACAAGGAAAAAAACGTCTGGATTGCCACAGACGGCGGCGGGCTAAACCGCTATAATCCCCAAACAAAACAGTTTACGCATTATGTTTACGACCCGAATAATCCGCAGTCTATTTCCGACAATGCCGTAGTGAGCGTATTTTGCGACAGTAAAAACAGGGTGTGGGCCGGAACGTATACAGGCGGGCTATGCCTTTTTAACAGGGAGGCCGGTACGTTTTTGCGCTTTAGAGCAGATAAGGCAAACGTACAGGCGTTACAGTCTGATTTTATTAAAAGTATCCGGGAAGACAAGCGCGGAAATCTCTGGCTTGGAACTAATGGAGGGGGATTAACCCGGTTTGACCCTGAAAGCAAAACGTTTCGAACGTTTCGCAGCGCAGAAAACAGAGGACTGGTAAACGACCATATCATTATCCTTTTTATCGACAGTAAAAACCGCTTGTGGATTGGCACGTACTTTGGCCTTAGCTGTATGGACGTAGACATTGAATCGTTTACTTTTTTCAACCGTGACAATGGCCTCAGCAGCCTGTCGATATTTTCGGTAGCCGAAGACGCCGCAGGCAATATATGGGTAGGCACGGCCGACGGATTAAACAGGTATAACCCCGAAGATAATACCTTTACAAAAGTATACCCCATGCATCGGGAATATTACAACCCCGTTGTTAATGGCATACTTACGCATAACAGTACCAATCAATTATGGATGAGTACCAATCATGGTATTGTGAGATTCTCCCCGGAAACAGGGCAGCTTAAACGCTATTTTCTCAACAGCGGATTGCAGAGCAATGAATTTTTATTGGGTTCGTATTATAAAAGCCCCGAAGGCGAGATGTTTTTTGGCGGAATAAACGGTTTGAACACATTCTACCCGGACGATATACGCGAAATAGTTATTACCCCTAAGGTACATATAACCGGTTTGAAAATATTTAATGAACAGGTATCGATCAACAAGAAAATACACGGACAGGTTGTTCTTACTCAAAATATAGAAATAACCAGGAAAATCAAACTGAAACAGAGTTGCAAGAATTTTACCCTTGAGTTTGTGGCCATGGGAATGCTCGACTCGTATATGACGATATACGCCTGTAAACTGGAAGGCTTTGATAAAGACTGGATTAAATATAATTATTTACGCCGGAGCATAACCTATACCAACCTGAGTCCGGGAACTTATACCTTCCGCATAAAAGCCAGCGATAACCCCGACGTTTGGGAAGACGAAGAAACGTCTTTGATTATTGAAATTGAACCTGCCCTTTGGAATACCTGGCAGGCAAAATCAGTCTATACCATTGTAATAGCAGCCCTTCTGTTTTTACTGGCCAAATTTGTATACGGAAGAATGAAAGTAAAAAACCAGTTGCGCATCGAGCGTATCAAATTAAAGCAACAGGAAGAACTCAGTATGGCAAAGGTCAACTTTTTTATGAATGTCAGCCATGAATTTCGTACGCCTATTACATTAATTGCCGGACCGCTGGAACGGTTGTTTCGCGACGAAAAAGACGAAGAAAAAAGAAAAACGGCTTCCCTTATCCTCCGAAATGTAGAACGCCTTCAGCGGTTAATCAATCAGATACTTGATATAAACAAGATTGAAAACGGAAAAATGAGTCTGCATGCAGAGTCCATCGAACTTATTTCCTTTGTTACGCCCATTATAAACGCTTATACAGAACTTGTCAAACAAAAGCATATAGCGCTAACCTGTACATACCACCCGCAGACCATTCCTGTTTGGTACGATTGCGATATGCTTGACAAATGCTTGAACAATTTACTGTATAACGCCTATAAATTTACGCCCGAAAACGGCACGATACAGGTAGATATCCGGTTTGCAGACAAAGACCATATCCTGCTGTCGGTTAAAGATACGGGAATTGGAATGGACGAAGATACGAAGGCGCGCGTTTTCGACCGCTTTTTTCAGGAACAGAGCAATCAGCACATGGGTACGGGGATAGGTTTGCATCTGACAAAAACGATGGTTGAA
>JAIRYL010000005.1 GCA_031267775.1 Tannerellaceae bacterium | reverse complement strand
GATAAAATACTTCTGAGAAAACGTTCTGTTATTGAAACCATTAACGACGAACTGAAAAATAGTTGCGAAACAGAACATTCCCGTCGTCGCAGTCCGGCAAATTTCCTGATAAACCTGTTCGCCGGACTGGCTGCATACAGTTTCTTCGAGAAAAAACCTGCCATAAAGTTTGAACGTTTCCTGCCGACCGGACAATTGGAACTGTTCTGTTAATCAGCACATTATAAATTAATCCTACAAAACAGGTTCGACACGGAGATAATCCGGGTTAAACTTTTGCATCTATTAATGCAAGTGGCTTATACTAAAATTGTTACACTCTTTATATCGAACTCAGGTTTATAGCTCAAAGTAAACTAATTTTGTAACGTTTTAAAACTTTGAGTATGCGTAGCGCTTTTAAAATCTTGTTCTATCTAAAGAAAAACAGTCCTAAACTTGATGGAACAGTTCCGTTAATGGGAAGAATAACGATTGACAGAACAATCAGTCAATGTAGCTGTAAAATGAATGTTCCGCCTAATCTTTGGGATACCAAAGCAGGACGATTGACAGGCAAAAGTACGTTAGCCGTAAAAACCAACCTTGCATTGGATAAAATCCGAATAGATATTAACCGCCATTATCAGGAAGTAATGCAAACCGACGGCTTCGTTACAGCCGACAAAGTAAAAAATGCTTAGGAGGCGTCTGGAAATAAATCATATCAATTTATTGGAACTGTTTTTTGCCGGACGAAACCTGAACGGGCGCGCATATCGGTGTATGTAAGCGCTTTG
Organism: Tannerellaceae bacterium; assembly: GCA_031267775.1. Taxonomy (GTDB): domain Bacteria; phylum Bacteroidota; class Bacteroidia; order Bacteroidales; family Tannerellaceae; genus DFXE01. The sequence goes on along the minus strand of JAIRYL010000005.1, from coordinate 11,760 downwards.
AGGCTGAAGGATGGCGGAAAACAGGCCGATACATGTATGATTTATTTCCAGAAGCCCCCTTAGCTTCGGGTAATGACGAGCGTAAGCCTTTCCTTCGGCTTTGCCTGGAAAGCAAAAAAAGTAGCGGGAGAATAAAAAACATCCTGCTACACAAGAATGTACCTTTGTTTAGCAAAAGAAAAAGGAGTATGAAAATGGAAAACGGCAGGTTCTTGATTTTGAGAGCCTGCCGTTGGTGTGTAAGTGATATGTAGTCTATTATCCATCAGAACAAAAATTGTTGAACTTCTTTTTTCGGGTGAAATGTTCCGATAATCATAAATGGATTGTGAGATACATAATGGTGAACTTGTGAAGTCCCTAAAAACAAATGTAAGTCTTTGGTTTTAGCAAAGTCATCAAAATACTTTTTCTTAACATCTTCAACGGCTTTTGCCTCATCCCCTTCATGGTGAGCTAAGCAATTCCAATAGAGTTGACAAATTTCCCAGTCCTCTATCATCAACTTACTCTGTTTTCCTTGATTGTCTTCAAAAACATAGCAAAATTTATATGGCAGTTTTCTCACAACCTCAAATGGGTTTTCGGGCTGTTGGAATAAATTCCCTTGTAAACGCTCCGATTCAAGTTTTGCCAGTTTAACTTTATCCCATTCCCGTTCAACTTCCTCTATTGTGAAATCTAATATTTTTGTCGGCTTGAAGACTGCCAATGAAGTACAAATGTTCTTGTTTTGGGATTCGGAAATCAGTTCGCTTAGATTGTAGTAGATTTTACCTAATACAACTTCTTTTCTCTTTACCCAATTTCCTTTTGTATCAACATGTTCAAGTATTTTTATTTCACTATCGTGTGAATAAGGACGATAGCTTTCCGGTCTGAAATCGCTTTTGTTTTTCACAAGATCAATCTCAATCCAATCATATTTTTTGTATTGCTCGTCATACGATTTTTTGCGAAATTGAACAGGATAAATTCTTATCCAAGTACCGTCTTCACGAAATCCTGCCGTGCAAACCAATTCATCATATTTACTTGAAATTGCGGGATAAGTCTTTACTGTTATTAAAACCTTTGTCAATGCCATCTCATATATGCTTTACTTCATAATCAAAACTTGGCAAACCTGCAATGGCTTCCGCCAAATGTTTGCGGTGGCATTGACAAATATTAGCCTCAAAGCAAGTTAAAGCAATACGCCTATGTTCTTTGAGCAAACTTAATATTTTTTCTTGCGTGAGGGTTGTTTTCGTTAAGTTATTTTGGCGATAAACGGCAAACAATCTATCGTAATCAGCTTGTGTATTTAGCTCTTGCCGTTGCTTGGACTGTATCCCGACTTCGGGAAAATGGACATATCGTATCCCTAAATTTTCACAATAACGCTGCAGTTGATTTTTACTGAATCCGTATTTCATACTCACCGGATTACAACGAACATCAACTAAAATTTTTATATCATTATTGAGCAAGCGATTCAAATATTCCTCCAATGAAATTCCCTCATAACCAATAGTAAATAAAATAGTTTTATTCCCTTTGGGACGACTGTTGCTTACCTTTTCCAATTGTTCTGCCGACAAAATTTCCTTTGCTTTTTTACTGTTTATCGCCCAATACGGAAAATTAAGATAAGTGTGTTTCATTAAAGCATTGGCAGTCATATTACCGTAATCGGATTTTATTTCCAATAACAATTTTCTGTCTGTTTCCTTTAATACTTTTATGTAATCGGTAGTATCAACTTTCATAAAATGACTTGTCGTTTCCGACAATATTCCTTTGCTTACCATTGCCGTCAAATCAGCATTGGCAGAAAACGAGTAACAGCCATAATGGTACGGAATAAAATCGTATTCAGCTTTCGTTTGACGTTTGGTAAACATGAATAGCAATTTTTGCAGACTGATTTTATCTATCTGACCTCCAAAAATTTGCATTAATGCCAGTATAATTTTTCTCCTGTAAAACATTTTGCAAAGGTAAGCAATATTGGAGACGCGCACACTACAATTCTTTGAAACATTTCAATACGAAGACGGCAGGCTCGAAAAAACCTGCCGTCATGTCCTAATTCAAAGAAATACCATTCCAATCCCTACACATCAGAATCTTCATTTTTGGCACATCGGCAATACTTTCTACTGCCTTTCTCACCAACCACTCCCGAAATCTTTTCGCATTTGGGAACTGAACCCGAAAAGCAACGGTAACTATCATCTCCAACCCGTAGTAGTCGGGATAGATGGTCATACCCTCAACCGTACAGAACATCGTACAGTCCCCACCTGCAACACCCGATTTCTCGATAGCACGAATGTACTTCTTTGCCGGTTGGTAGTAAATGCCGAACAGGTCGGCTATCTCGCTTAGGAGGCGTCTGGAAATAAATTTGTATGTTTTATTTCCAGACGCCTCCTTACTTGCTTTAAATTTTAAAAACTCAAAAACATCTCCATAAACTTATTTATCTGTATTTTTGCATTTTGCTGTATCTGTTAATACGATTGAGAATGGAAAATGAACTTTTCGATTTTATCTCGCAATACATAACACTTTCTGAAGAAGAAAAGAAAGTGATAGTAGACTTAAATATATTCAAAGAAGTAAAAAAAGGAGCTTTTTTACTCGAACAAGGGCAGGTTTCAAACAAAAGCTATTTTGTTCTGAAAGGGTGTCTAAGGACTTTTTATATCATCGACGGAGACGAAAAAACCACCGCTTTTTACACAGAATTAGAGGGTATAACTCCTCAATGTGCTGTTAATAATAAGCCATCAGAGTACTATATATCTTGCGCTGAAGATTCTATTATTATATCGTCTGATTCTGAAATGGAGGCGACTGTATTTGAGAAATTTCCAAGATTTGAAACATTATGCAGAATCCTTTCAGAGCAACTTTTGGTTAATAACCAGACTTCATACGACGAATTTAAAATTTCATCTCCCGAACAACGCTATTTCAATCTATTAAAGACAAGACCTGATTTAGCGCAAAGAGTACCACAACATCAGCTTGCAAGTTATTTGGGAATAACTCCGCAGTCTTTGAGCAGATTAAGGGCAAGAATAATTGGTAATAAAAACAGAAAAGAGTAGCCCGTTAATTAACTTTAGTGAACGAATTACAGGCAATTACCAAAATATCTTTGCATTAAATAGTAAAAATAAATAATTATGCAAAGATTTTTTTTGATTTGTCTTATCATACTTGGGAGTAACTGTGCTCATGGGCAATCAACAGAACCAAACTCATTTTTCAAAAGGTATTTTGCAGGCAGTAGTATGATGATGTTAGGTAATTTTTCATCGAGCAATAAACCTGATTTTGTCCAGCTCAACTTTGGTTACAGAATAACTTCCAAAGATATCGTTTCCCTCGAAGCAATTACTTGGAAATATGCATGGCCATTAGGGATACCTTATGGAAAATCTCTTGACGATCCAAAAGAAAAATTCCCTGGTTATATCAGGGAATATGGCGTAGCGCTTGCTTATCAACGTTTTTTATGGAAAGGGCTTTATGTTGGGGTTCATGCATTGAATGCAAAACAATCGTTTATAGAAGACAGTAATGATAAGATAAAGAACGGTTATCAATTATTTATGACTTATCGTTCAGGTTATCACATCTCCTTTTTCAAGAACCGATTTTTCATTGAGCCATCAATTGCCGTAACCCATAGACTTATACATACCAGGATGCCTGAGTCATTTGCCCGACAGGATAACAAATGGTCAAAGTTCTTTGTTGGAGAACCTGGACTTCATTTTGGTTTTAACTTTTAACGTAAATGGATATGAATAAGATGAAGGCTGTAATTTGCACACAATACGGTTCTCCTGAAGTTCTCAAAATTGAAATGGTTGAGAAACCAACTCCAAAAAGCTCTGAAATTTTGGTGCAAATTAAAGCGTCGGCAGTTAATTCAGCCGATATCAGAGTTCGAAAACTTGATGTGAAAGGATTTATGAAATTTATAATGCAATGTATAATTTATTTCCAGACGCCTCCTTACTTAAAAAAATGTTTGAAAGTGGAGAATATAAAGTTACAATTGATAAAATATTTACAATTGATGAAATTATTGACGCACACAAATACGTTGAAACAGGACACAAGAAAGGAAATGTTGTGATTACAGTCACATAAAGATACTGTATTCAAATATCGTCTATCCCTTGTATACCTTACGCCTGATAACATCATAGCTTGCCGAAGAATCAGTCGAGTAAGTTTATATCTGCGTATCCGAAAAATTAAAAGCCTGTTTCCGCCTGATTGCCTGATTATAACCCGAATCAGCTTCCGAAAAGAGCGTACAGGAAATAAATCTCGCTCACAGCCTTTTATTCAATAACTTATCTCTCCAATATAATTGTATAAAATAAAAGCCTGATCCGAAAAATATCCTGAAAAAGACAGGGAAAAGGAACACAGGAAAGAGGGATATTGCGGATAAAATTTTACAGGTAAATGGGAGCGATTTATTGCAGAATGCGGACAAAATTACCGCAGTTCTTGCCAAACAACATGCTGAAAGTGAATTTAAAAAATACCATCCTGTTCAAGATTGCCTGTTTGAATCAGACTTTGACAAAGAAATGAAACATATTGAAGAATAAACGAGATGAATCCACGCCGTTGCCGCTGATAATTTGATATCGTTTCAAACAGGAACAAAGACAATCTGTCAAAAACCGCACCTTTCAGCAGTTATGAATATTTATGTAGATTTAAACGGAATCCTCCCTCAGGGAAACAAAGCGATTGAGGGATACGATTGGAGAATGAAGCGATTGTGCGGCGAAGCAATCGGAGGCTAAGGAGGCGTCTGGAAATAAATCATACCAGTTTATTTCCAGACGCCTCCTGACTTTACCGGTAATCCAAAAAAACATTTGTTAACTACCGGGAGCCATAAACATTTCCGCCTGATTCAGACCGCATCCGCAGCCATAAACAGGCAGGTAATACCCCTCCGTTTGCCCATGCAGCGGGCAAAGTGCCGCATAGCTTCCCCCTTGTTACCGCGAAAGGAAATACCGGATAATAAGGAGGCACATAGGAGGCAGGTAGGAGGCATGTAGGAGGCAGGCGCTATGGAGATAGTATTTACCCCCTGTCCGCTACCAAAACGACGCCGGGCCTAAACCCGGCGCTTCCCCTGTCAGATAACGGAAACAGCCGGAATAATACAAAAATAGCCCGTATCAAATTGTAAGCCGTTACCCGGAAAATAGCGTCTATTTTATATATGTTAAAAAAACAAAACGCCCGAAAATATTATGTATTATTAACAAAAGAGCCGCCTGGAAAAAATAAACAAGCGTCTTTTGAGCTTTGACGTTTTTTGAGTACTTAGATACGCTTTTCAGGATATTCCAAGTTTGGTAAACGATGTACTTTTGCGTGTAACTTTATAACGGATAAAATGACGACACGACGCAATTTTATAAAAAATGTGGCTATAGGTACGGCGGCTCTTTCAATAGAGGGCATGCTGCCCGGCGTTAGCGCAAAGAGCTATGCCGGTATCGTTGGAGCCAGTGAGAAAATCAGCGTAGCCATTGTTGGCGTAAATTCAAGAGGTCTGGCTTTGGCCATGAATTATGCCAGGATTGAATCCTGCCAGGTGATTTATATTTGCGACGTAGACTCGCGAGCTATTGCCAAAGCTATTGCCGAAGTGGAGAAAATAGCCGGCTATCGTCCGAAAGGCGAGAAGGATTTTAGAAAGATGTTGGAATCGAAAGATGTAGACGCCGTGGTTATTGCAACTCCCGACCACTGGCATGCTCCTGCCGCTATGCTGGCCATGAAAGCGGGCAAGGATGTGTATCTGGAAAAACCATGCAGCTATGCTCCTGCCGAGGGCGAGATGCTTGTTGACGGAGCGTCTAAATACAAACGGATATTGCAGATGGGAAACCAGCGCCGCTCCTGGCCGAACGTGCGGGAAGGGATTTTAGCCATGAAGGAGGGCGCTATTGGCGACGTGTATGTTGGAAAGGCATGGTACGCCAACAACCGGGCTTCTATTGGAGCAGGCAAACCGGCGGCCGTACCCGACTGGCTGGACTGGGATTTATGGCAAGGCCCTGCGCCAAGACGGGAATATAAAGATAATGTGGTGCATTATAACTGGCATTGGTTCTGGCATTGGGGAACGGGCGAGGCGTTGAATAATGGTACTCACATGGTAGACCTCCTCAGGTGGGGAATGGACTTGGACTATCCGTCGCGGGTGGAATCTTCGGGTGGCAGATATTACTATAAGGATGATTGGGAAACGCCGGATACGCAAATTATCAACATTGAATTTGGAGGCGAAAAGTTTCTGACTTGGGAGGGCCGGAGCTGTAGCGGACGCTACGTAGACGGCGCCTCTACAGGGTGCGAATTTTATGGAAACAAAGGTACGCTGTTTATTTCCGGAGGCGACAGCTATACCCTTTTCGATCCCAAAAACAGGATAATCAAAGAGCAAAACAGCCAGGTTACTGTTGACCCGCGCAACCTGATGAATCCGGCCGAACAGTTGGACGCCCTTCATATACAAAACTTCTTTGACGCCATACGGAAAGGCGCTCCTTTACATTCCGACATTGACTCCGGCCATAAGAGTACGCTTTTGGTGCAATTAGGCAATATAGCCCAGCGGACAGGTCGTCCGTTGCATATTGACCCGGAGAACGGCCATATTCTGCAAGACGACCAGGCGGCGGAACTTTGGCGAAGAACCTATCAGCCCGGCTGGGAAATGACGCTGTAATATGAGAGAGTCGATTGGTTTTCAGAAGTTCGACAAGCGTGCCACCCGTAAAGCTATTGCCCTTGTAGGGATGATGTTTTTTATCTTTGGTTTTGTATCATGGGTAAACGCCATTCTTATCCCTTATTTCAAAATAGCTTGCGAATTGACGCATTTTCAGGCTTATTTTGTAGCGTTTGCTTTCTATATTGCTTATTTCCTGTTGTCTGTCCCGTCTGCTTTTCTGTTAAAAAAGGTGGGATACAAGCGGGGGATTATGTATGGTTTTTTTGGCATGTCTATCGGGGCGTTAATCTTTATTCCGGCAGCGCTCACGCGCACGTACGGCGTCTTCCTTTGCGGATTGTTCGCCATAGGAGCCGGACTGACTGTTCTTCAATCGGCCGCAAACCCTTATATCACCATTATCGGCCCGATAGAAAGCGCAGCTAAGCGCCTCAGTATAATGGGGATTTGCAATAAATTTGCAGGGATAATCTCGCCGCTTATCTTTGCTGCCGTCGTGCTGAAAGTAACAGACGCCGACATGTTTGCCTTACTGGATTCCGGCACATGGGATGAGGCCGGTAAAAACGAATGGCTCGACGGACTGATTCGGAGGGTTATTCTTCCGTATGCCGTTTTGGCCGTTTTGTTATTCCTTGTTGGATTGTTTATCCGCTACTCCGTATTACCCGATATCAATCCGGAAGAAGAAAACACGAAAGAAGAAGAATCGAACGCCCTGCAGGATAAAAGAACGTCTATCTTTCAGTTTCCCTATCTGATATTGGGCGCTGTCGCCTTATTCCTGCATGTGGGCACGCAAGTGGTGGCCATAGATACAATTATCGGCTATGCCGGAAGTATGAAAATAGATTTGCTGGAGGCAAAGGTATTTCCGTCTTATACATTAACGGCTACCATTATCGGTTATATAGCGGGTATTATACTTATTCCTGCGTATGTGTCGCAGACCAATGCGCTTCGCGTGTGCTGTATCTTAGGTCTGCTTCTTGCATTGGGCGTTATTTTTGCCGACGCCGAAGTATCTGTTTTAGGGCGTCAGGCCAACCTGTCTATCTGGTTTCTCTGCGCCTTGGGTTTTCCCAACGCTTTAGTGTACGCCGGTATCTGGCCGCTCTCTATCAGGGGTTTGGGAAAGTTTACAAAGATAGGCAGTTCGTTCCTTGTAATGGGATTATGCGGAAATGCCATTATGCCCGTCTTGTACGGTTATTTGGCCGATATGTTTGACGTACGCCAGGCGTATTGGATATTGATACCCTGCTATGTATATTTGATTTTTTTTGCCGCGTATGGCCATAAAATTAATTCATGGTCAATCTCAAAAGTAAAAGACAGTAATGACTGACAGGCTAATCATAAAGAATGCAACGCTCGTTCTTCCGGACAGGGTGAAACCGGATAGTTTTGTTGTCTGCAAGAACGGCCTTATCGAACAAACAGGCGAAGGGGCTTATCCCTTTGCCGATACCGACAGGGCGCTCGACGCCGGCGGAAACTATCTCTCTCCGGGTTTTATCGATATGCACACGCATGGAGGCGGAGGTCACGATTTTATGGATAATACGCTTGAGGCCTATCTCGGCGCAGCGGAAATGCATGCCCGTCACGGAACGACAGCCTTAGCGCCTACTACGCTGACGAGCACGATGGACGAACTGTTGAATACTTTCACCCTTTACAAAGAAGCAAAAGAGAAGAATCGTAACGGGGCGGGTTTCTTGGGGCTGCATCTGGAAGGCCCCTATTTGGCATATAATCAGCGAGGCGCGCAAGATCCCAACTATCTGCGAAACCCTGAACCGGACGAGTACAACAGCATGCTGGCGGCGTCAGACGATATTATCCGTTGGAGCATAGCCCCCGAACTGGATGGCGCGTTGGCTTTAGGCGCTTTGTTACATTCAAAAGGTATACTGGCTTCCATCGGACATACAGATGCTGTTTACGAAGAGGTGGTTCAGGCATACCATGCCGGTTTTACGCATGTAACCCACCTCTATTCTTGTATGTCTACCATTTCAAGGCGAAAGGGCTATCGCTATGCCGGAGCAATTGAAGCAGCCTATCTGATGAAGGATATGACTGTAGAAATCATTGCAGATGGCGTTCATCTGCCCAAACCCTTGCTGCAATATGTATGCGCGTTCAAGGGGATTGATAAAATAGCGCTGTGTACCGATTCCATGCGTGCAGCAGGAATGCCGGATGGAGAATATCTGTTGGGCAGCCTGAGCAAAGGGCAACCTGTGGTTGTAGAAGATGGCGTGGCCAAGCTACCCGACCGTTCGGCCTTTGCAGGGAGCATTGCCACGGCAGACCGGCTTGTAAAAACGATGATGGAAGCAGGCGTATCGCTGCCGGATGCAGTCAGGATGATAACGCTTAATCCGGCGCGTATACTGGGCATTGAGGATAAGAAGGGCGCGCTGGCTCCCGGTATGGACGCCGATCTGGTTGTTTTCGACAAACAGATTACCATACAGCATACGTTAGTAAAAGGGCGGATTATATATTCTAAATAACGATGGCAACACTTATGCACAACATGAACAAAGACAAACTGACAGTTAAGATATATCCTGCTACAAAAGCAATGGCGAATGAAGCGGCCAAAGAGGTATTTTCCTGTATCCGCAAAAAGCTGAAGGAAAAAGAATTTGTAAATATCATTTTCGCTGCAGCGCCGTCGCAAGCGGATTTTCTGTCTGCGCTTGCGGCCTGCGATATAGAATGGCGACGCATCAACGCTTTCCACATGGACGAATATATCGAGCTGCCTGACGACGCCCCGCAACTGTTCGGTAATTTCCTGAGGCGATACCTGTTTGATTTGGTTCCTTTTCATCAGACGTTTTTTCTAAACGGATGGGGCGATGCAGATCAGGAATGTATGCGATATGCCGCCTTGTTGGCGGAATATCCGGTCGATATTGTTTGCTTGGGAATAGGAGAAAACGGGCATATCGCGTTCAATGATCCGCATGTAGCCGATTTTAAAGACTCCCGGCGCATAAAAGTTGTGAGGCTGGACGACGTATGCCGTCAGCAACAGGTAAACGACCATTGTTTCGACCGGATTGAAGAGGTGCCTCGATATGCGCTCACATTAACGATTCCCGCCTTGCTGTCAGCGCCCTGTCTGTACTGCGTAGTCCCCTTTCGCTCCAAAGCGCAAGCCGTATATAATACGCTGAATGGAGAAATATCCGAAAACTGCCCGGCCTCGGTTTTGCGAACGAAAGAGAACGCTATTCTTTATCTTGACCCGGAAAGTTCATCTTTACTTAACCTCTAACATCAATCCCATGATATGAAACGAATCGTATGGGGAGGTTTGTGCGTATTAAGCTCATGCACATCTCCTTCGCCAAACGGCGTCAGGCTGATAACGCTCGCGCCGGGGCATTTTCATGCCGCATTAATTCAAAAAACATCATCGAAACTGATAGACGATAATGTATATGTCTATGCTCCCGGCGGAAGCGAGCTGGATGCACATCTGCAACTGATAGATTCCTATAATTCCCGCCAGGATAATCCTGCAAAATGGAATGAAATGGTTTATTCGCAAGATGATTTCCTGGAAAGGATGATTGCAGACAAAAAGGGAGATGCGGTTATTTTAGCAGGGAATAATCAACTGAAAACCAATTATATTCTGCAATCCGTGAAAGCGGGATTGAATGTGTTAGCTGATAAGCCCATGGCCATTGACGCTTCGTCATTTAAAACATTGGAAAAAGCGTATGAAATTGCCAAACAGAATAAGGTGTTGCTCTATGATATAATGACGGAACGCTATGCTGACTGCAATATTGTAAACCGGATACTTATGCAGAACAGGGATCTGTTTGGCGTTTTGCAGTCCGGTACGCCTGAAGATCCGGCTGTCAGGCTGAGCAGTATTCATCATTTCTACAAAGAGGTTTCCGGCAAACCCCTGATTCGCCCTGCCTGGTATTATGACGTAAACCGGCAAGGCGAGGGAATAGTGGATGCAACTACACATTTAATCGACCTGGTTCATTGGAAATGTTTTCCTGATATCCCCATCGATTACACGAATGATATCAGGGTAACCCGCGCTTCTCATTGGCCGACGGCTATTTCTAAAGCCCGATTTTCCCAATCCACCACGCTTGCCCATTTCCCTGCCGGTCTGCCCATAGATAAAGATTCCGTATTGCAGGTATATTCCAATGGAACAATTTATTATACCGTAAAAGACGTGAATGTGGGCATTACGGTCAGTTGGAATTTTGAAGCGCCCGCCGGCGCCGGCGACAGGCACAGTTCTATTATTAAGGGCAGCAAAGCCGCCTTATTTATCTTTCAAGGCGAGGCTCAAGACTACGTCCCAAAGCTTTATATCAAAAAAAGCGAGGACGTTTCCGAAGAAGATTTCACAAACAATCTGAAACATTCGATTGAAACCCTGAAACCCGATTATTCAATTGAAATTCACAATGCTTCAGACAATATGAAAGAGCTTGTTATATATCCAAGGGTAAAGACCAGCCACGAGGATCACTTCGCGTATGTAGCCGATAAATTCTTTCATTATCTGACGCAAAAAGAAATTCCCGCATGGGAAATACAAAATTCATTAGCTAAATATTACATAACGACCCCAGCTATTGAAATGGCGCGAAATAATGAAAAATAAAGATACATGGTCGCGCGTCTCTACTATGGCGCTCTCCTAAGCAACGTGAAATAAATACTATGTAATGGTTTTTCTGTCCCGCGGGGGACAAATGTTAATAACCCCCAGTGAAGCAAAGCGACTGGGGGTAGCGAGACGCCCCCCTCTCCGAACTCCGTAGGAGTCCTTTTTATACTGTGTGCTGTAAGGCAGTATTTTCATTCCTCACAAGACTTTATAAAAGCATCCATACTACTGGTATCTATTGTTCCGGCAAACTTTCCCGAACGTGCTTCATTTATTGCTGCTATGGTTGTTTCGTTTGGTT
>JAIRYL010000155.1 GCA_031267775.1 Tannerellaceae bacterium | reverse complement strand
AAAAAACGTTTGGGCTTTTGTAATGCATTCGCATCCACGCCGCCGGACAAAACTTTTCCGGAAGCCGGTTGAACGGTATTATAAGCGCGAGCCAGACGGGTAATAGAGTCTAACAGGATTACCACGTCATGACCGCATTCTACCATACGTTTTGCTTTATTCAATACAATCTCGGCTATTTTAACATGACGTTCAGCCGGTTCGTCAAAAGTAGAAGCGATTACTTCTGCATCTACGCTACGAGCCATATCAGTAACTTCTTCAGGACGTTCGTCAATCAACAGGATAATCATATATACTTCCGGATGATTCGCCGCAATAGCATTAGCAATATCTTTCAATAACATCGTTTTACCTGTTTTGGGCTGGGCTACAATCAGACCGCGCTGTCCTTTACCGATCGGAGAAAAAAGGTCTACTACCCGGACAGAAATATTATCGTATACCTTGGGCGCTCTGCGAGCCGTTAGCATAAACTTTTCATCCGGGAAAAGCGGCGTTAGATGATCAAAAGGAACCCGGTCGCGCACGTCTTCCGGCGTACGGCCGTTAATCTTGTCGACTTTTACCAGCGGAAAGTATTTTTCTCCTTCTTTAGGAGGACGAATAGGGCCCTCTACGACGTCTCCGGTGCGTAATCCGAATAATTTGATTTGCGACTGCGATACATAGATATCATCAGGAGAAGTCAGGTAGTTGTAATCCGACGAGCGGAGGAAACCATAACCATCTTGCATAATTTCCAGAATGCCTGTTCCGATTAATATACCGTCAAATTCATACTGTTTCTCTTGTGGAGCAGGAGGCGCCGTATTATTCGTTGTTTGTTGATGTGGATGTTGATTTGCCTGCTTTGCGTTCTTATTATCCGGTTCCTTTTGCTCTTTTTGCATTTTTTTAGTTTCAGGTTTCGGGGAAGCTGGATTTAATGGGAAAAGCTGGTCGAGTAAAGAATTCGCGCTCGGATGTTTAAAGACAATCCGCTTTTTTTCTTCCGTTGATGAAGTAGTAGCAGTAGCAGCAGGTTCCGCCGCTTTCTCCGTTTTATTATCCGGAATTATCTCCGGCGTTTCGGGATATATATCTGCCTCATCATATTCGGCAACTACAGGAGGCAATAAAGGTTTTTCTATCTTTTCCGCTTTTTCCGCCTTTTCCGCCTTTGGTTCTTCCGTTGTTGCAACAATGTCTTTAGGAAGTTCTTTTTGCAAAGGAGTTTTTGATACGACAACTTCTTCATTCTGAGAGATAGCTAAAGTAGCCGTCGCCACCTTTTCGTTTTTGTCGATACGAGTCCGTTTTTTACGTTCGGGTTGTTCCTTTTCATTTTCAATAGAAGCAGTCTCTTTTTTAGCTTCTACCGGTTTTTCTTTTGGCATTTTTACCGGTTCTTTTGGCGTTTTTTTAACTGTCTTTGCAGCAGAATCTTCTTCTGTCGTTTCTTTAGATGTTGTTTTAGGAGTGGCAGCTTTCGTTGTTTTTCTTGCTTTAGTTTGAGTTTCTGCTTTTTTCTTCGCTTCTTTTTCCTGTGCCTTTTTAGCTTCCTTTTCCTTTGCTTTTTCTACTTGAATACCTGCTATGGAAATGGCTTGTTCGTCAAGTATCCTATAAACAAGTTCTTCTTTCTTGAAAGACGTAACTTTTTTTATTCCTAACTCACCCGCTATTTTTTGTAATTCGGGCAGTAGTTTCTCATTTAGCTCTAAAATGTTGTATTTTTGCATATTAAGAAAATGTGTAAATCTAATTGATTATCTATAGACATAGCTACTATAGGTGTATAATACGACTGATATATCTTAAATTAATTGATTAAATAATTGCTATATGTAAAAAAAAGACAGATTATTTAACTAACTTGAATTCTTAGCAACATATCTGCGGAGTAATTTGCTGCAAAGGTATACTATTTTTGAAAATATCATTCTTTTTTACCGGAAAATTTTACTCTTAACACGTAACTTGTTGTTTTATCAATCCGGAAACGGTTATCCGTTCGTTCGCCAATAATCCATAGAATGTTTTCTCCACTGCAAAGAAGCCAGGCTTGCTCTTTATCCGGCAGGCTATATTTATGGTCGGAGAAGTAATCGCTCAGTTTTTTACGGCCGGTCATTCCAAAAGGGACAAACCAGTCTCCCGATTGCCAGGTACGTAATGTAAGCGGAAAGTTTAGCTTATCATAGTCAAAATAAGCTATGTTTTTATCTTTTCTCAAATGAAATTCTTTGTCAAAAGCCGTTTTTTCCCAGGAAAGTATTACGGGAGTCCGGCATTCTTTTTGCTCTTCCTTTATTATATAGATATTTGGTTCTACTTTTTCAAGAGGAGTTATTAAAAGATATTCCCTGTCTTTTATCAGCCTGTGAGTAGGAGAGAAAAATATTTTACCCGGTTCTTTATCCAGGGATAAAAAGATACCTTCGATTACCCGACGGGTAAACCGAAAGGGAGTAAGTAATTCATATAAGATTGTTTCGGGCACAGGATAAGCGAGCAATTCTTTAATAGAAAGCCGGTTGTTATTTTTCAAAACACTGGTTCGCGCTTTTTCTATGACAGACTGATAAATAATTTCTACAGAAGACAGGTGTGCGCTTGTGCGTGCTATTGCTTCTTTTACGGAAGAATTGATATTTTCAAGCAGGGGAATTACTTTAATCCGGATAAAATTGCGCGTATATTCATCTGTAAGATTTGTACTATCGGTTACAAAGGATAACTGTTGTTTTTCCAGCCAGCATAGAATTTCATCTCTTCCAACAGATAAAAAGGGGCGAGCGATATAACCATTTTTAGGACGAATCCCCCGAATACCTTTTATGCCTGTCCCTCGCGCCAAATTTATCAGTATCGTTTCCACATTATCATCTCTGTGGTGGGCTACCGCAATGGCCTGCGCGTCGAAATGTACACGCATTTCTTCAAACCATCTGTAACGTAATTCGCGGGCGGCCATTTCTATAGAGATATGTTTCTCTTTGGCATATTGGGCGGTATTGAAATCTATCTTATGAAAGGGTGTATCTAATTTTTCAGCCATACTTTTGGCAAACGCTTCATCCCTGTTTGATTCATCGCCTCGCAAATGGAAATTGCAATGGACTGCCATACAGGAATATCCCAACTGTACCAGCGCCGCCAATAAAGCAACCGAATCGGCGCCGCCGCTTAATCCTACCAGTATTGGTTTATCTTCCGGAAACAGGTTATGTTTATCAATATATGTACGAACAATTTGAATCACAAAACAAAAATACGATAAATTTTGCTACAAGCATCACAATCTTTTTGTTAGATGAATGACGCTACTTTCACAAAAAAATGACCATATTTACGCCGGCATAGTAAGAGAACGTATGGAACAAACGAAGATACAGAACAATAATCGTGGATTTGGCGTAGCTCCGGTTTATTTTACTGCTATATCCACCATCTTAGGAGCCGTTTTATTTTTGAGATTCGGATATGCAGTAAGTACATTAGGCTTTTGGGGAACTATTGGCATTATTCTTCTGGGGCATTTAATCACTATACCTACGGCATTAGCCATATCCGAAATTGCAACGAATACCCGCGTAGAAGGAGGGGGCGAATATTTTATCATCTCGCGCTCGTTTGGTTTGAAGATTGGTTCTACGATTGGCATTACGCTTTATTTTTCTCAGGCTATCAGCGTAGCCTTTTATACGATTGCATTTACAGAAGCTTTTGCGCCGTTTTTCAGTTGGTTTACGAATCAGTTTGGTTTTGCGCTTCCCCGTCAGGCTATCAGCGTGCCGGCCTTAATTATATTGAGCTTGCTTATTTTGCGTAAAGGAGCTGATTTAGGGATAAAGATGCTTTATGCCGTCAATATTTTTTTGTTCCTGGCTTTGCTGCTCTTTTTTGCAGGCAATCCGATGGAGGCGGGAGACGATTTAACAAAAATATCCGGTACTAATTTCGGTTTTTTCAATAAAGAAAAATTCTTTATCCTGTTTGCTATCTGTTTCCCTGCATTTACCGGCATGACCGCCGGAGTGGGGTTAAGCGGCGATTTAAAAAATCCCGGAAAATCTATTCCGTTAGGAACTATGGGAGGGACGGTAACAGGATTATTGATATATGTATTAGTTGTATGGAAACTATCGGTTTCGGCGTCGCAGGCCGATTTGCTCGAAGACCAATTGATTATGTCGAAAATTGCTGTTTATGGAGCTATAGTAATACCTTTGGGTCTTGCCGCCTGTACATCTTCGTCGGCATTGGGATCTATCCTTGTCGCGCCACGCACCTTACAGGCTTTAGGAAATGACGGAAGTTTTCCTTTTGCCCGCATAAACAATTTCCTGGCCAAAGGAAAAGGGAAAGCCAACGAACCGAATAATGCAACACTCGTATCATTCTTTGTTGCCCTCTTTTTTGTTTTATCAGGCAGTATAGATACGGTAGCCGAGATTATCTCTATGTTTTTCTTAATTACATACGGCACGCTGTGCCTTATCTCTTTTCTTAACCATTTTGGCTCGCCGCCCTCTTATCGTCCGCGCTTTAAATCAAAATGGTATTTCTCTTTAGGCGGATTTATCCTTTCGGTATGGGTTATGTTTATGATCAATCCGCTTTATACGGTATTGGCTTACGCTGTTCTGGCAATTATCTATTTAATTATAGAGCATTATAATAAAGAAGAAAAAGGACTTGTAGATATCTTTGAGGGTTCTCTTTTTCAGTTGAACAGGCGGTTACGGGTGTTTATGCAGAAACACCAGTCTATGCTGGAAAACGAGGAGTGGCGTCCTTCCGCTATCTGTATTTCACCCAATTCTTTTGAAAGAGACAAAGCGCTCGAGCTTATGAAATGGATTAGCCATCAGCATGGTTTTGGCACTTATTTTCATTTTATAGAAGGATATTACAGCAAGCAAACACACCAAGAGTCGCGCGAAGTGTTACGTCTGTTAATTGAAAACCAGAAAGAACATGGCGGAGCGCTCTATATCGATACCATGATATCGCCATCTTATACTTCTGCCATAGCGCAGGTGATACAAACTCCTTCTATTTCAGGCATGGAAAATAATATGGTTGTATTTGAATTTGAAAAGAGTCATCCTGACGAACTGAAAAAAATACTGGACAACATGAACCTGGTCAGGGCCGGTAATTTTGATATTTGCATCTTTGCCGGCTCAACATATCCTATCCGCAATAAAAACGGCGTACATGTGTGGATAAGGGAAACGGATGAAAAGAATGCCAACCTCATGATTCTGCTGGGGTATATCATTCTGGCGCACCCCGACTGGCACAAAAGCCAGATAAAACTGTTTATTACCAGTACAAGAGGGAAAAAAGAAGTTGTGAAGAAAGATTTGCAAGAGCGAATTGCCGAAGGACGACTACCCATTACATTAACCAATATTGAAATTGTGATGCTTTCGGAAGAACAGACTGTGAGCGCCGCCGTTGTTGCGCACTCCAAGTATGCCGGACTAACCCTTATTGGTTTTCGCGAAGATATTATCGAGCACGACGCCATGAGTTTCTTTACCGACTTTAATAAAACAGGCGACATTTTGTTTGTAAATGCCGCCCAATCAAAAGAAATTAATTAATGCCTGCGTGCTGTTATTCGTCTGCGCCCGCCAGTTCAGGGTCTATCATAATACGCCCGCAGTATTCGCAAACGATAATTTTTTTGCGAAGCTTTATATCCATTTGTTTCTGGGGCGGGATTTTGTTGAAGCAACCGCCGCAGGCGTCGCGCTGTATGTAAACTACGCCCAACCCATTGCGCGCTCCCTTACGGATACGTTTGAAAGCGGTAAGTAAACGGGATTCGATGTTCGACTCCAGCTTCTTTGCTTTCTCGCGAAGCTTTTCTTCTTCCTGTTTTGTTTCAGATACGATTTCTTCCAGTTCGCTACGCTTTTGGGCTAAGTCGGCTTTCCGTCCTTCCAACGTTTCGTTCAGTCCGGAAATTTCCGCTTTTTTAGTTGCTATCCGTTCGGTAAACTCGCGGATTTTCTTTTCGGAAAACTCAATTTCCAGTCCTTGAAATTCTATTTCTTTGGAAAGGTTATCAAATTCGCGGTTGTTACGCACGTTATCCAACTGGCCTTTGTATCTATCGATCGACGCTGTAGAGTCTACTATTTTGTTTTTTTGTTCTGCAACAGACGTATCGTATTCTTTTATTTCGGATTGATAGTTGCGCAGGCGAGTTTCCAAACCTGCAATCTCGTCTTCGAGGTCTTGAACTTCCAACGGGAGTTCGCCGCGAAGCGTTTTAATCTTATCTATTTCAGTCACCAAAGTCTGAAGTTCATACAGTGCAGACAGCTTTTCTTCAACTGTATATTCTTTTTCAGTTGATGTTTTCTTTGCCATACTATAAATATTTTACCGGGTTCAAATTAACGTTTGAAAAATGTAACGCAAAGGTAGGGAATTTTTTCGATAAAACGGCATAAAAGATATCCTTTGTACAGGCTTCGGATTCATAATGACCGATTACTGCCAGGAGTATAGCATCTTCTACATCGTAGAAATCATTGTATTTTGCTTCGCCTGTAATAAATACGTCGGCGCCAAAGGCTATGGCTTCGGGTATCAGGAAAGCGCCGCCGCCGCCGCATACGGCTACTTCGCGAACGGGCTTGCCGGTAAAAGCCGAATGTTTTATGCACGCTACATTAAATATATCTTTCATCCGCAAGAGGAAACTGTACTCGTCTTCGCTTTCAGGAAGTTCGCCTGCAATCCCCGAACCGGCCTTATTCCATACATTGTCTAAAGGGTAGAAATCAAATACAGGTTCTTCGTAGGGATGGACAGCCAGCAGCGCCCGGGCGACGGAATGTTTGCGGTATGCAGGGATAATCGTTTCGATGCGCTCCTCCCGTTCTACGTGCAATTTGCCAATTTCGCCTGCAAACGGTTTGCTGTTTTCACTTGCACGGAAAGTACCTGCCCCTTTCAGGTTGAAACTGCACGAATCGTAACTGCCTGTATGTCCGGCGCCCGCGCTAAACAATACGTTTCTCACGGCCTCGGCAAAGGTTTCGGGCACGAACGTAACCATTTTCAGCAACGCATGTTTTTGCGGACTGAGGATGCGGATGTTTTGCAAACCCATCAGCTCGGCCATGCGAAAGTTTACGCCGCCCCATACATTATCCAGATTGGTATGCGCCGCATAAATAACAATATCATGCTTGCAGGCTTTCATCACGCATCGTTCCACATAATTGCGTCCTGTGAGCGACTTAAATGGTTTGAAAGCCAGCGGATGGTGAGAAATAATCAGGTTACAGTCCATCTGTATGGCTTCGTCAATAACCGCTTCTGTAACATCGAGGCATAAAAGAGCGCCCGTTGCAGGCTGATTAACGTTGCCCACCTGAACGCCCGCATTGTCAAACCCTTCCTGAAGCGAAAGCGGCGCATACGTCTCTATTTCTCTTATTATATCCTTAACCTTCAGCATAAAGGCGGTTTGTCGTATGTGGCGGTAATCCTAAGCTCGTCCAACTGCGACTGGGCTATTGCCGAAGGAGCGTCGAGCATGACGTCGCGGCCGGAATTGTTTTTCGGAAAAGCAATACAGTCGCGGATGGAGTCGAGGCCGGCAAAAAGAGATACCCAGCGGTCGAGGCCGTAGGCAATTCCTCCGTGAGGGGGCGCGCCGTACCTGAAGGCATTCATCAAGAATCCAAATTGGGCTTCGGCTTGGTTGGCGGCAAAGCCTAAAAGCCCGAACATTTTTTGCTGAAGCTCGTTGTCGTGGATACGGATAGAACCTCCGCCTACTTCCACGCCGTTGATAACCATATCGTAGGCATTGGCGCGGACGGCCTCCGGATGGCTGTCCAGCAGGTGGATATCTTCCGGCTTGGGCGAGGTAAACGGGTGGTGCATAGCATAGTAACGCCGGTCTTCCTCGCTCCACTCAAGCAAGGGAAAGTCTACTACCCAGAGGCAGGCAAATTTGTTTTTATCGCGAAGCCCTAACCGGCTACCCATCTCCAGGCGCAATTCGCAGAGCTGTTTGCGCGTTTTCATGGCGTCGGCGTCCGAAAGAATCAGCATCAAATCGCCCGGTTCGGCGCCGAACGCTTTTTTCATTTCCTGCAATACCTCTTGCGTATAGAACTTGTCCACGCTCGATTTTACATGCCCGTTTTCTTCCACGCGGGCGTACGCCATCCCTTTAGCGCCAATTTGCGGACGCTTCACAAAGTCGGTCAAAGCATCCAACTGTTTACGGGTATAAGAGGCGGCGCCCTTTGCACAAATACCGCCCACATAAGCCGCCTCGTCGAAGACGGAGAAACCATGCCCCTTCAGTATATCGTTTAGCTCTACCAAACGCATGTCGAAGCGCAGATCAGGCTTGTCCGTACCATAATACTTCATGGCGTCGGCCCATGACGTCCGCCGGAAAGGTTCGTCTATTTCCACGTTGCGGATTGCTTTAAACAGATATTTAGACATCCCTTCAAACATATCGAGTATATCATCCTGTTCTACAAAGCTCATTTCGCAGTCTATCTGGGTAAACTCCGGCTGACGGTCGGCGCGAAGGTCTTCGTCGCGAAAACATTTTACAATCTGAAAGTAGCGGTCGAAGCCCGATACCATCAACAATTGTTTAAGCGTTTGCGGAGACTGAGGCAAGGCGTAAAACTGTCCCGGATTCATGCGCGAAGGCACCACAAAGTCTCTCGCCCCTTCGGGCGTAGAGCTCACAAGCACAGGCGTTTCTACTTCCATAAACTGCCGGCTATCCAGATAGCGGCGCACCTCGATAGTCATCCTGTGGCGCAGCTCCAGGTTAGCCCGTACCATATTCCGCCTCAAATCCAGGTAGCGATATTTCATCCTCAGGTCGTCGCCGCCATCCGTCTCGTCTTCAATAGTAAACGGAGGCGTCAGGGCAGCATTCAGCACCGTTAATTCGGCTATAATCAGCTCTATTTCGCCGGTTGGGATATGCAGGTTTTTGTTAGATCGTTCTTTCACTGCGCCAGTTACCTGCACCACATATTCGCGTCCCAGCCTGTTCGCTCTTTCGCACAAGGCA
>JAIRYL010000132.1 GCA_031267775.1 Tannerellaceae bacterium | reverse complement strand
AAAACGTCCGGGGGCGTGGACAATGAAAAACAAAAACGCCCAATCAGGAAAATAAGAATGAGCGAAAAGCAAGAAGACATAGTTGAAGAACGGATTTGTTTCATAGCGAAACATTACCGGGAAAATAGTCTGGATACGAAAAAGGCCTGGAATAGACTTGCCCGGGAAAAAGGTATCCGGCAGCCGATACCCTGGCGCCGGTATTTGATGGCGGCGGCTTCGTTTGCCGTCTTGCTTGTTTCTATCGTAACATTCTATTATTGGAAAACGCATACGCCGGAGTGGGTTACGATATCAACCGCTCCGGGACAAATAAAAGATGTATATCTGCCGGACAGTACGCTTATTTCAATGTCGGCCGGCTCCCGGATCAGATATAATGCAAGAACGTTTGGAAAAACAAGGCGCGAGGTGGAGATGAACGGTAAAGCTTTTTATCGGGTGACGCGGGATGAATTGCGCCCTTTTTCCATTCAAACTAAAATGGCGGAAGTTATCGTGTTGGGTACCAGTTTTCAAATCAACCAACAAGACGCTTCTATTCGTGTAAATGTCGCTACCGGTAAAGTGAATTTTATTGCCGGAGAAGGTAGCAAAAAAGAAAATGTTATACTTACAGCCGATATGTCGGCGTATTATTCTATGGAAACACAAGAAATCAAGGTCCTGACGGAAGACGATGTAAATTATCTTTCATGGAAAACGGGTTTATTACAATTCAGAAATGCTCCGCTGGAAAGAGTTATTGAAGATTTAAGCGATTATTATCAGGTGGGCGTAAGAAGCCGTACGATGATTCGGGGAGAAAAATTGACGGCAACGTTTAATCATTTGTCTTTAGAAGAAGTTTTAATGATTATCAATCAAACGCTGGACGTTCGTCTTGCCGTAGACAGAAGTAATTAAAAAATGAATGAAACGCGTTTTTGTCTTGTTAATTGGATTATTGATTTTCCCGGAAGGGATTCGGTTAAACGCTCAATTGTCTGAATCGACTCCTGCCGTTACCTTAGATATGCGTAATGTTCCTGTCCAGGATATATTTTTTGAATTGGAAAAACAAACAGGCGTGTTTTTTTCTTACGAATCTTCTCTGGTCGAGGCTATGCCAACTGTTTCGTTAAAGGCGACGGAAGAACCGTTGCTTCATTGTTTAAAACGATTGTTTGCCTCTTTACCCATCGTTTATCGTATAACCGGGCAATATATTATTTTAAAAAAGAAACCGAGACAATATACGATCATTGGATTTACGAGAGATTCCGCTTCTTACGAAAGCCTGATCAATGCAACCGTGCAAGACGGTATATCAGGAAAAGGAACCGTATCTAACAGTTATGGATTTTACAGCCTGACTCTTCCTGCGGGAAAAGTAACGCTCTATTCATCCTATGTCGGTTATAAAACGCATGAGATAACGCTGATACTTGAAAAAGACACGCTTGTGGATATTCCCCTTATCGCATCAAGCATGTTGGAAGAGGTTGTTGTCAGGGGGGATAATCCTTATTCGGAAGTGATGAGCAGCCGGATGGGAAACGTGGAACTTTCATCCGGCCATATCCGTAAATTGCCGGTTTTATTTGGCGAGCCTGACTTGCTCCGGTGCTTGCAGCGCCAACCGGGCGTGGCTTCCGGCACAGAAATGTTGGGAGGTATGTTTGTCAGAGGGGGAAATCAGGACGAAAATTTATTCCTGATAGACGGCATACCGCTATATAACGTTAATCACGTAGCCGGTTTGTTTTCTACGTTTAACCCGGATATTGTGAAGAATGTGGATTTCTATAAAGAAAGCTTTCCGGCCCGATACGGCGGAAGGCTTTCTTCCGTTGCAGACATACGGCTAAAAGATGGCGATATGCAAAATTATCACGCCAATATCTCTTTGGGATTACTTATGGCGAAAGCAAATATAGAAGGGCCAATCGTGAAAGACCGCACGTCATTCAATATCGCTTTCCGGAGGACATGGTTTGACGCCATTACCTCTCCTCTTTTTGCCATTGCGAATAACGCGGATAAAAATGGGGATGAAAAATTTACAGGGTATTCTTTTTACGACCTGAATGCTAAGATAAACCATCTGTTTTCGCACAAAAGCAGGCTGTACGTTAATTTTTATGCGGGGCAAGACCGGCTTCGGTCTACCGGCTGGTATACGACAAACAATAAAAAATACGGACAGGAGTTAATCTGGCGATGGGGCAATATTGTATCGTCTTTAAATTGGGCGTATGTTTTCAATCAGAAATTATTTGGCAATTTCAAAGCGTCTTATTCGCAATTTAAATCAAAAATGATCGACAACAATATTACGCCTCACAACCCTTATCAGCCGGAATATAATTCTCCCAAAGAGAAATATTATTGGCGTCGTTCCGGTATCCAGGACGTCGGTTTTCGTTCGGACTTCGATTATTCGCCCATGCCTCGGCATCGCATACGTTTCGGATGGGATTATCTTTATCATATCTATACGCCTGAAGATAAATCTACCATAACGATTGTCGATAGCGTTGTTTCTCAGCAGAATTATGAGCTGGCTTATTCCGAACCTTCCGTTTACGCGCACGAATGGAGCGTATATGCAGAAGACGACTGGTCGCTTGCCGACAGGTGGAAAGCAAATGCAGGTATACGCCTGGCAACTTATCATGTTGAAGAAAAAAGCTACCTGTCTTTTCAGCCGCGCCTTTCCGTCCGGTATCTCATTACCAATGATCTGTCGTTCAAAGCGTCGTATGCAAAAATGAATCAATATGTGCATCAATTATCGAATACGTTTGCCAGCTTGCCTTCCGATATATGGGTGCCCGTTACGTCGAGAGTGAAACCGATGAATGCGCATCAGGTATCGATAGGGGCTTATTATAGTTTGAAAAAAGAATATGGCTTTTCTGTCGAGGGTTATTACAAGAAGATGAATAACCTGATAGAATACCAGGATAACGCGCTCCTTTTTCCTGATTATATCGGCTGGGACGAGAAAGTGTCTATGGGTTCGGGACGTTCGTATGGGGTGGAATTAATGGCGCGGAAACCGGAAGGGCGTACGTCGGGGTGGATTACTTATACCTTGTCGTGGTCTGATCGTATTTTTAACGATAAACTGGTAAATAGCGGAGAGCGTTTTCCGTTTAAATACGACAATCGCCACAAGTTGAATCTGACGGCCATCCATAAATTTAATCCGAAAGTAGACCTGAGCGCTTCATGGACGTATGCTTCCGGCAACAGGGTTACCGTCCCTTTGGAACGATATATTTCCAATGCAGACCCTTACGGAGGTACATACGTAGAATATGTACTGGGTAGAAATGCCGCTAAATTAGGGGATTATCACCGGCTCGATGTAGGTTTAAACCTATACTTCCTTAAAAAAAAAGGACGGATGGGGATATGGAATATCAGCCTCTATAATGCCTATTGCCGGATGAATCCTTTTTATATCAGGCAATCGTATTTTAAGGACGACGGAAAATTTGTCACGTATCAGAAAGGGCTTGTTCCTATTATTCCTTCCATTTCATATACATATAAGTTTTAAAAAAATGAAACGCTTCCTAAAAACAGGGTGGATA
The DNA here is from genome assembly GCA_031267775.1 of Tannerellaceae bacterium. Lineage (GTDB taxonomy): Bacteria > Bacteroidota > Bacteroidia > Bacteroidales > Tannerellaceae > DFXE01. Next base: position 5,107 of record JAIRYL010000132.1, on the reverse strand, counting down.
CTGATTTGTTTTTTCATGTTGTCTTGTGAAAAAAACATCGAACTATCCATTGATTTACCCAAAGCGTCTGTCGTATTGAACGCTTTCTTATCTGCCGATTCAATGATAACGGCTACCGTCTCCCGAACGGTTCGCGATATTTATGATAATAATCCGGATTCCTTACCGTCTTATTTTCCTTATAAAACGTCTATTGAGGTCTTTGCAAACGACGTAAAACAGGGCGTAATGGAAAAAGAAAAAGACGGACGTTATCGTTTACCGGGCTATTATCCGTCTGTAGGAGATAGGATACGGATGGAAGTGCAGGCCGACGGTTTCGACCCTCTTTCGGCAGAAGTGTCTATTCCTTCACAGCCCTGCATTTTATCGGTTGATACGCAAATGTATAAAGAGACCTCAACCTCTTATTATCTCGGAGAGAATATGATCGATGTGAAATTGCGTTTTAAAGAACCTGAGAACGAGACGAATTATTATATGCTTGCCCTTGAGGGATATGGTATAAATAAAAAAGATACGCTTACAAAAATAAATTTGCCTGTTTTTGTAGCCCATAATGAAGATCTGCTGTTTGAAAAGCTGGAGCCTGTTTATTTTTTCGATTCTTCTTTTGCCGATTCTTATGATACTTCCTTTTTTATATTCAACGATAAGGCTATTACTACCGGCGAGTATACATTGAAGTTTACGCTGAATAATGTGCTTGGTTCATACGATAGCGACTCTTTATCGTTTGTCAGCGCCTGCCGGATGTATTTATATTCCATATCGGAATCGTACTATTTATATTATCGTTCCAAGCTCTTGCAATGGAAACAAAAAGAAGACCCTTTCGGCTCTGTAGGGCTTCGCGAACCGGTTCCCACCTATACAAACGTTCGGAATGGATATGGTTTGTTGTCGGCCAGGCAAGCGGCTATATACGAGTTTAAGGTAGCGCCCGGTATGTCGCCGCCCGAATATTATAACGTATACTCCTTACCAGACGCCGACTTTAATATTTTTACTCCTGAAGACGGGGAATAGCAGGTATTGAGGTTCCATACGCCGTTTGTGCGGATTGTATTCATAGTTGACGCCGCCGCCTATCCCGAAGTTCTCGTTAATCATAAATTCCGCAGCGCCGCCCACGCTGGTATGATTATAGAAAGGACTCATCAACAGATGCGGATTGTTTTTCTCAGCGCCGTCGTAATACGTATACTGTCCCCATGTACGTAACGCAATCCGTTCATTCACATCATACCTTACTTGCAGGTTGGCGCCGCCCATATATTCCGGATGAGGATTAAAAGGGGTGTAATACCGTCCGGCAAATCCCCCGCCGGTTACAGTCCAGTTATTCTGCCGCCACATCATACCCGGATTAATCGTTGTCAGCCCGCCCATACCAGGCCACGAATACTGAACGCCGGTAGCAAAGAAAGCCATATTATCATTGACGGGAACAATGGATGTTTCCTGGAAATCAAAAGCCGTTGGCGAAACAGCCCGCATCATAGGCGCATATATATCGAAGAAAGGACGGTAAGCAGCCGATAAAACCTGCATATCCATCGGACGTTCATCCAATGAAAGCCGGTATTCGGGAATGAACTCCTGCAATTTCATTTCCATCTTCATTTTAGATGAAGGAGTATACGATTTATAAGAATATTCGGGGATAGATAACTCGTATGTTTTATACTTGGGAATTGCAATAACCTTCCCCTCCTTATTAACGGTATAAGTAAGTTTTGCCGGCGTTTGCGCAAGCGCAAAATACGCGCCTGATAAAATCATCAATAATAATAAACATCTTCGTTTCATACAACCTCCAATTCTTGCTGCAAGATACAAAAAATCCGAAAAGAAAAAAGTAAATACCGGATAAGCGTTTAAATTTAAAAGAAAAAAAAGATCAGAAATCACTTTTACTTCCGTACTTCTCAAAGAAAACCGGAAACAATTCATTATCAGTTGGAAAAGCGCTTAGAAGTGATCGTTTTTTTTTCCGTCTCTTTTTAAGAGAGAGAGAAAAAACAGATAAATTAGGGGGAAAAACAGATAAATTGAGGGGAAAAACAGCGAAAAAGGCTGATTATGGAATAGGATTTGAAAAAATATCGTATGTTTGCAGGCAAAATAATGTGTTTTTCTATGTTTCTCTTAAAAAGAGACGGAAAAAAAGACGATAGGCATACACTTTTTAAAAGTTACTTTTCGGGAGTGACGAACTTTGCTGCATATAACCCTTTATTCAATTGGAAAACAATTTTTTCTCTAAGCTGCTTCAGTTGCCATACTTAAATAGATGGTTGATTTTTATCAGCGATTTGTTTTTATCGGTATCTTCTACCGTTATATCATTTTTAGTGATTGATTTGATATTAATGGCAACATCCTCCATCCGGTTTATGGCGCCTGTTTTATTCGCGTCAACCCTGTGCAGCGCCATCAGTTTTTTATTTTTTCAAACGTATAAGGGCGTCATTCGTCATTCTACTTTTGTAGAAGCGGGCCGTATCGGTCTGGCGTCTTTGCTGAAAGCCGCAGGTTTGTTTCCTGCCGCTTTCTTTTTTCCGGAAACGCCAGATACTCCATACCTTTTTGTTGCAGCCATAATAGACGTCTCCATTACTTTTTTTATGTTGATTTTTCTGCGGGTTGTTTTAATCAGTATTTACAATCAGATGGTGGATGGCGTAAATAACCGGACGGAAAGAGACCGTTTGCTGATTTTAGATTCAGGCCCCCGTTCCGTTTCTTTAATAGGTTCTTCATTAGCTGCCATCGAGCGGAATTACCGGATAGCCGGTTTTCTCAATATGGATCATACGCATGCGCTTCGCATGGGGAAATACAGAACGTACGGCATAAAAAAACAGGAAGAATTTGACAGGCTGACCGTCCGGCTAAACGTGAAAGCGGTTCTTTTCCCCGATTATAAATCGGTAAAAAAAGAACAGGAACAGTTAATCCGTTTCTGCGAAAAAAGAAAAGTGCGCATGCTGATTTTACCTTCCATAGACGAATGGCGCGAAAATAACAAATATCTGCCGGAAGTGCGTATCGAAGATTTGTTGAACCGGGAAGAAATACGGATTAATCTGGCGGAGATCGTCTCTCATCTGCAAAACAAAGTCATACTGGTAACAGGCGCCGCCGGCTCCATCGGAGGCGAACTGAGCCGGCAAGTATGTCGCCTGGGAGCGAAACAACTGATCCTGATTGATAATGCCGAAACCCCGCTTCACAATATCCGCCTGGAACTGGAAGAAAAATTCCCGGAGATAAAGTTCCATTTCATCATCGGAGACGTGCGGATCAGGGAGCGGATGGAAAACCTGTTTGCCCGCTTCTATCCGCAGGTGGTCTTCCATGCGGCGGCCTACAAGCATGTTCCGCTGATGGAAGAAAATCCCTGCGAAGCTGTATTGTCGAACGTGGGCGGTACGGTAAACATAGCCGACCTGTCCGTAAAATACGGCGTGGAACAGTTCGTTATGATTTCCACCGACAAGGCTGTAAATCCCGCCAATGTAATGGGCGCGTCCAAACGTATGGCCGAAATTTACATACAAAGTCTGGGCTTGAGCATCAGTCAGGGCAGGAAAGAAGGAATCACCCGCTTCACAACCACCCGTTTCGGTAACGTACTGGGAAGCAACGGTTCCGTTATCCCCCGTTTCCGCGAACAGTTACGCAAGGGAGGCCCGCTTACGGTAACCCATCCGGACATCATCCGCTACTTCATGACAATCCCCGAAGCGTGCAGCCTGGTGCTGGAAGCCGCCAGTATCGGCGAAGGAAACGAGATATTCATATTCGATATGGGAGAACCGGTTAAAATAGCCGACCTGGCGCGGCGCATGATCGAACTGGCCGGCATGGAACCCGGGAAAGACATACAAATAGCGTACACCGGCCTTCGTCCGGGAGAAAAACTGTACGAAGAACTGTTGGCCACTAAGGAAAACGCCCTTCCCACATCCAACCCAAAGATATGTAAAGCGCGCGTACGCGAATACGACTACGCAGACGTCCTGCCTCAAATACTCGCCCTTTGCGAAACAGCCCGCAACGTAGACGTAACGGAAACAGTCCGCCAGCTAAAAACAGCCATCCCCGAATTTCGCAGCAAACAATCCAGCTATGAATACCTGGATGCGGAGACAGGATATAGAATATTGAAAAAACGATGAGTCATCAACTGGCAGACGCCAATATAACAGTAACCGGAGGGGCCGGTTTTATAGGTTCTAACCTGTGCGAAGAATTGCTTCATTACAATTGTAATGTTATCTGTTTAGATAATTTTTCCACCGGTAAAATTGAAAATATAACGCATTTACTGGGCAATAAAAAATTTAAACTGTTGGTTGGAGATATTCGCAACAGGGATGATTGCCAACGGGCGGCGGAGAATGTAGACTATATCTTGCATGAAGCCGCTCTGGGTTCTGTCCCGCGTTCTATTAAAGATCCGGTTACAACGAATGACGTGAATGTTACCGGATTTCTGAATATGCTCGTTGCCGCAAAAGAAAACGACGTAAAACGTTTCATATACGCAGCCAGTTCTTCTACGTATGGAGATTCTGCGTCTTTGCCCAAAGTTGAAGACGCAATAGGCAAACCTCTTTCACCATACGCTGTAACCAAATATGCAAATGAGCTATACGCTCACGTATTCTCGCGCGTATATGGAATGAATTGCATCGGCCTGCGCTATTTTAACGTATTTGGACAACGGCAAGACCCTCATGGAGCCTATGCCGCCGTAATCCCTCTGTTTATAAAAAAACTGATCGATCACGAATCGCCCGTAATCAACGGCGACGGCGAATATTCGCGGGATTTTACGTATATAAAAAATGTAGTCCAAATGAACCTGCTGGCTTTAACCACAACCCATAAAGCCGCTTTAAATACCGTATACAACACGGCTTTCGGAGAAAGGACGACATTAAATCAACTCATAGCCTGCTTAAAAGAATTTTTAAGCGAATACGATCCCGCAATTGCAACTGTCGAGGTCGTTCACGGGCCGGACAGAACGGGCGATATACCTCATTCACTGGCAAATATTGATAAGGCTAAATCATTGCTGGGTTATAATCCC
>JAIRYL010000087.1 GCA_031267775.1 Tannerellaceae bacterium | reverse complement strand
ATATCACCGAACTCAACGGAGCGGTACAGTTCCTGTGCAGCGATGCAGCAAGCTTTATCACAGGCGCTTTATTACCGGTAGACGGAGGTTTCAGCGCATTCAGCGGCGTTTAATCTCCATCCCCCGTTTAACCGCCGCGCAAGAATGTAAATAGACGGTTTAATTTACATAAACAATTATTCATTATTTTGCTTTTCTTTGCAGAAAATATATAAACAGATGAATCTTGTTATCGAACAGGGCAATACGGCTACAAAAGTCGCTATATTTGAAAAAGGTCGTCTAAAAATGTCTTTCGCGTCTGACGACTTTAATGTGTCAAATATAGCGTCGCTTTTTCTGAATAACGACCTCAGGCAAGGTATTATGTCAACTGTAACGGAAACTGACCGGGAAATAACTTCCTTTCTCGAAGGCAGGCTCGAACATTTTATCCTGTTGGACGAAAATGTTCCTTTGCCGGTAAAAGTACAATATCAAACGCCCGAAACGCTGGGGAAAGACCGGCTCGCCGCCGTCGTTGGCGCTCATTATCTGGAACCGGGAAAAGATATTTTAGTGATCGACGCAGGAACCGCTATCACCTATGAATTGATTGAAGCCGCAGGCGTTTACCTCGGCGGAAATATTTCGCCCGGCATGACTACCCGTTTCAAAGCGCTAAACTATTATACAAAAAAACTACCCCTGACGAAAGAAACAGAATTCATTCCTTTCATAGGGAATACTACCGAAACAGCCATCCGGGCGGGCGTTGTATACGGAATTTGCTACGAAATAGACGGCTACATCAATGATTTACGCCTGAAATATCCGAGTCTTTTGGTTTTTTTAACAGGAGGGCATGCGAATTATTTTGCCAAACGACTAAAAAACATCATCTTTGCAAACATCAATTTAGTGTTGGTAGGATTAAATCGAATTTTAGAATATAATGTTGAAAATAAAGAGAGTTGTAGTAGCGGGCATTCTTTTATCCGTCTCGTTAGCGCTGTCGGCCCAAAACAACACTAACTCGCCTTATACAAGGTATGGTTATGGTGAATTAGCCGACCGTTCATTCGGAGCTGGTCGGGCGATGGGGGGGATAGGTTATGGATTGCGTTCTAATAAACAGATAAACCCGATGAATCCTGCTTCGTATACAGGCATGGATTCGCTTACGTTTATCTTCGATCTTGGCATAGCCGGACAGTTATCCTGGTTTAATGATGGCGCGCACGGCGAACGCAGGCTCAATGGTAACTTGGAATACATAGCCTTACAATTCCCGGTACATCGCCGGGTTGCTGTCAGCGCTGGATTTCTGCCTTATTCTTATGTAGGTTATAACTATGGCTCCGAGAAAATAAACGAAGGAATAAGTTATATAGAGCAATTTTACGGAACAGGCGGATTAAACGAAATATACGGAGGATTGTCTATAGATGTATGGAAGAAGCGTCTTTCTGTCGGCGCCAATATAGGTTACTTGTTTGGACGCATGACCCACAACCAGATATTAAGAATTACTACGGAAGGCGAAAACATTACGTATCGCTTAAAAGAACTGGATGTAGACGACATTAAACTGGATTTCGGGCTTCAGTATACGCATCCGTTCAGTGCAAGAGAAAGTTTTACGCTGGGGGTCGTTTATTCTCCTAAAATGAAGTTGAATACAACTTCTTCCGATGTTTTTTCTAATGAAAGCGGCGCCTTGCTGGAAGGCGATACAATAAAAAATCAAGCATTCGATATACCGCATGCTATCGGGTTGGGGCTATCATACGTAAAACAGAATAAACTAACCTTGGCTACCGACTTTTTATATGAAAACTGGGGAAAGGTTCGTTTTTTTGATCAATCGAATGAATTTAAAAACCGGATACGTATAGCGGCAGGCGGCGAATTTATTCCCGATTATCAAAACAGAGCATTCTTTAGCCGGGTAAGATACCGCGCCGGTATTCATTATAGTAATTCATATCTGATGGTAAACAATGCAAGCTATAATGAATTTGGAGCAAGTGTGGGTCTCGGACTGCCATTAGTAGATAACCGTTCTTATTTAAACCTGTCATTTGAATATGTGAAAATTAAACCGAATACCAGGCTGTTAATAGACCAGCAACATTTCCGTTTTACGGTTAATTACACATTCAATGAACGGTGGTTCTTTAAGTTTAAAGTCGATTAAATCTAATTCTGACGCAAATATTAACTAATTAAGACAGATATGAAAATCAAAGTATTTCTTCTTGCAGCCGGATGCTTAATTGGGGCGTCTTCTGCATATGCGCAAAAAGGCGTTGTTACCGGTACACAGTTCGGATCCGGCGAAGACAGCGTTCGTTGTATTACAAACATCAGCCTGTTTATTCCTTATGCTAAAGCCGGAAATTATAAAGACGCCTACGAATTTTGGGAAATAGCTTATGACGAATGTCCTTTGTCTACAAAAGACCTTTATTTGTACGGTACGCGTATTGTAGGTTGGGAAATTGCTAATGAAACCGATCCTGTAAAAAAAGACGCCTTAATTGACAAATTGATGGGCGTATACGATCAGCGTATAAAATATTTTGGCGACGACGCCAGATATGGCAAAGACTGGATCGTATCGCGTAAAGTACAGGATTATTTTCAGTTGAAAGGCGAAAAGGCCGATCCGAAAGTGATGTATAACTGGACAAAAGAAGTGATTGACGAATTTGGAAACAAAACAGAAGCTTTGGCCGTATCTTATTATATGCTCGCTTCCAACCAGCTGTTGTCTGCTGATGAAAATCACAAAGACGCCTATATTCAGGATTATTTGAAAGCTTCTGCCATATTGGAAGCGCAATTAGCTGCTGCTACAGCGGCCAATAACGCAAAAGACGCCGAAACCCTTCAGGCGCTAAAATCAGGATTGGATACAGGTTTCGCTCAAAGTGGCGCAGCCGATTGCGAAACATTGCAAAATTTATATGCCGGCAGAATACAACAAAATAAAGATAACCTTGCTTTCTTAAAAGAAACAATCACACTTTTAAGAAGAATGCGCTGTAATGAAATAGAAGCTTATTTTGCCGCCGCCGAGTATGCGCATGCATTAGAGCCAACATCAGAATCTGCTATGGGATTAGCCAGGCAAGCTGTAAAGAAAAAAGAATATGAAACGGCTATCGCTTTCTTTGAAGAAGCTGCCGGTATGGAAACCGACGCCGCCGTTAAAGCAGACGACTACTATATGATAGCATTATTGTTGTTTGAAGAAAACAACTACTCCAGAGCCAGGCAATATTGCCAGAAAGCGCTGGAAATTATATCTAATAACGGAAGTCCATATTTGCTGATTGGTAAAATGTATGCCGCAACAGCCGGTAGCGTATACACTGACCCGGTTCTTAAGAAAACGGTTTATTACGCTGCCGTAGATAAATTTGAAAGAGCCAGGCAAGTAGATTCAAGTATAACGGAAGAAGCCAATAAGCTAATAAACAGCTATCGCGCTTACTTCCCGTCTACCGAGGAAATATTCATGCATCCCGACCTTGAAAAAGGAAAAGCAATCACAATTGGCGGCTGGATTGGAGAACGCACGCTTGTTAGATAAATATATGAATCGTTTTCGTCGTAAAACGAATACGAACGGCATAACGACTATTCCTGTGATAGTTGTTATGCTTCTTTTCTTATCAGCCTCTTGTTCAAAAGAAAAGAGGGAAGTGGTAGAAGTTGCGTTTGACGCCGAGAAATCATATACTATGCGAACAACCGACGTAACCACGCTCATTTCCGACTCGGGAACAACCCGTTACAGAGCCAATGCCAAAGAGTGGCTTATGTTTAGTAAAGCCGCCGAACCTTATTGGTATTTTCCGGAAGGACTTTATCTTGAAAAGTTTGATACGTTATTTCGGGCAGAGGCGACTGTCAAATCGGATACGGCCTATTACTATGAAAAAAAAGACTTGTGGAAGTTAGTAGGAAATGTGGAAATAAAAAACCTGGAAGGCGAGTATTTTGAAACGTCCGAACTTTACTGGGATGGAACAGAAGAAAAAATCTATTCGGATAAATTTATCAGGATAGAACAAAAAGAACAGATAATTACCGGTATCGGATTTGAATCAAACCAAAATATGACAAAATATAAAATATTCAACACAACAGGTATTTTCCCTGTCAACGAAACGCCAAGAGATACGACAACACAAAATGATCATACAGATTTGATGCAGTTGCCTTAAAAAAACAAAGAGAAAAGATGCGACAATTTCTTTTTTTTGTATCTTCGTGCCCTTGAACTGTAATATAAACTTAAAAAATAATAAAAGATAAATGGCTACGCTTGAAAAAATCAGGAACAAAGCAGGATTATTAGTAATGGTTGTAGGTGTTGCGTTGTTCGCTTTTATCATTGGCGACTTCCTAAATTCCGGCTCTACATTTTTTAGACAAAATCAAGAAAAAATAGTTGAAGTAGACGGTAATGTAATAAGTATCCAGCAATATCAGGAACGTATTGAAGAAATGACAGAGTTTTATAAAATGCAATCCGGCACGTCTTCTCTTCCTGAAGAATACATGAATCAAATCCGTCAATCTGTATACAACTCAATGGTACAGGAAATCGTATTGACGGAAGCTATGGACAAACTGGGTATGACCGTTAGCGCTGAAGAACTTTTCGATATGGTTCAAGGGGATAATATTTCTCCCCTTCTTCAACAAAATCAGATGTTCCATAATCCTGAGACTGGTATGTTTGATAAAATGGCTTTGTTAAATTTCCTGAAAACTGTAGACGACGATAATATCGTAACGTTGCCTCCCGACCAACAAGCCCAATTGCTTCCTTACCGGAATTTCTGGCTGTTTATGGAGAAGAATATCAAGCTTCAGCGCATGGAGCAAAAATATACGACATTGTTAAGCAAAGCAATCTCTGCCAACTCGTTGGACGCAAAAGACGCATTTAATGAAGCGGCGGAAAGTTCAAATATTGTGTATGCCATGCAGTCTTATTCCACAATCCCTGATTCGACTGTCAACATAAGTAAAAGCGAATTGGAAAAACTGTATAATCAACGCAAAGAAGCTTATAAGCAAGCTGAAACAAAAGTAATTAAATATATAGCCGTTGATATTGTTCCCAGCGAAGCGGATTATTCAAAAGCCGCTTCTGAAATAGAAGCCGTTAAAGAAGAATTAGCAAGTTCCGAGCATAATATAGCTGATATAATCAATGAAAATTCGGAAACGCCTTATGCCGATGTATTCTTCTCTGAAAATACATTGGATCCGGAAGTTAAAACATTTGTAGCCTCTGCTTCCATAGGTGAAATATACGGCCCGGTATTTGAAAACAACAAGTATAGAATGTTTAAACTTGTTGACAAAACAGTAGCTCCCGATTCTGTAAAAGTAGAGCATATCATGATTACAGGCACAGGCAGAGACGAAGCGCTGGCTGATAGTTTGTTGGACGTGCTAAAAGCCGGCGGCGATTTTGCTGAAATAGCCCGTACATATTCTGTTGACCAGGCAGCCCAAAACGGCGGCGAAGTAGGTTGGCTTACAGAAATGGGAGCCAAAGTATATGTAAACGACGACTTTAAACAAGGCGTATTTTCTGTTCCTTTACATGAAATCAAACAAATGAAGTCTTTATATGGTATTCATCTTTATAAAGTAACTGAAAAAACGGCCGACGTTCAGAAGTATAAGGTGGCAGACGTAGAAACGACCGTATCGCCCAGTTCGAAAACATATAGTAATATCTATAATGAACTGAACCAGTTCATTTCAAAAAATCAAGATATAGATAAATTAGATAATGCAGCTAAAGAAGCAGGATATAGCATCAGGACAAACGTTCAACTTACAACCAATGACCAGACAGTGGAAATGATAAACCAGTCGCGTCCGGTTATCCGTTGGGTATTCCAAAATAAAAAAGGCAGCATTTCAGAGATATTTGAATGTGATAATAAGTTTGTTGTAGCCGCCGTTCAAGGAACCATTCCTGAAGGGTATCGTTCGTTATCGTCATTAACGGAAGAACTTAAATCAGTCTTAATCGCTGAGAAAAAAGGCAAGATTATTGCCGATGAATTGAAAAGTAAAAGTCCGGCTTCATTAGACGCTTATGCACAAGTAATGGATGCGTCGATAGACTCGGTTAAATTCATTAACTTCAATACGCGCCGTATATCGGGTATAGGAGCTGAGCCTGCGCTAAATGCCATGATCACATTGGCAGAAGTAGGCAAATTAAGCGAACCTGTGATTGGAAATAATGGCGTATATGTTTTTCAGGTATATGAAAGAAATCAGGAAAATGTTACGTACGACGAAAGATCGCAAATAGCGACGTTGGATGCGACTAATGCATATCGTTTTGGTTACCAAACCGTTCAGACGCTAATAAATAAAGCGAAAGTAGTAGATAACCGTATACGATTCTACTAAAAAGAGATTCAATACTGGATTACAGTTAGGAGGCGTCTGGAAATAAATCATAAATTTATAGGCCTGTTTTCCGCCATCCTTCGTCCGGTAAAAAACAGTTCCAATAAATTTGTATGATTTATTTCCAGACGCCTCCCTATTTAAAAAAGAGCTATTGTACCTGAAAGTACGATAGCTTTTTTTATCTTTGTAGCCTCGATTAAATATATGAAAGATAAAAAACGATTGTTGGGAATGACGCTGGAAGAGCTGAAAAAGGCGTCGGAAAAAGTTGGCCTCCCTTCTTATGCAGCTAAACAGATAGCAGATTGGCTATACAAAAAAAAAATAACGGATATTGCGGATATGACCAATATTGCCGTTGCAAAGCGAGCCATATTGGAAAAGCATTTCGAAATAGGAGCTGTTCCGCCTGCCAAAGCGCTCAAATCTGTTGACGGAACCATTAAATACCTGTATCCTGTTTCCGGCGGTTCTTTTGTAGAAGCTGTATATATTCCAACCGAAGAATACGCAACCTTATGCGTTTCATCGCAGATAGGCTGTAAAATGAGTTGTATATTTTGTATGACAGGCAAACAGGGATTTACGGCCAACCTTACGGCCAATGAAATACTGAATCAAATACAATCATTACCTGAGGCCGAAACGTTGACCAACATTGTATTTATGGGTATGGGCGAACCATTAGATAATACGGATGAAATAGTAAAAGTGTTGGAGATTCTCACATCGCCGTATGGTTATGGCTGGAGTCCCAAGCGAATTACCGTTTCTACAATTGGAGCAAAGGGATTGAAGCGATTCCTGGATGAGAGTAATTGCCATTTGGCCATCAGTTTACATGCAACCAACCCGAAAGATCGTTTTTCTATTATGCCGGTAGAAAAAGCATTTCCGATGAATCAAATTCTTACGTTAATTAAAGGATATGATTTTAGTCATCAACGGCGGATTTCATTCGAATATATTATTTTTAAAGATTTCAACGATTCGCCTCAGCATGCCATTGCTTTAGCCGGATTAGTAAAAGATATTCCCTGCCGGGTGAATCTAATCCGTTTCCATGCTATACCGGAAACGTCATTGGTAAGTTCGGATTTGAAACAAATGGAAAAGTTTAGGGATATCTTAAACAATCGGGGAATTACAGCCACGATCCGCGTTTCGAGAGGAGAAGATATTTTTGCCGCTTGTGGAATGTTATCTACCGGAGAAATCAATAGAAAAAAACAATCTAATGTTAAAATCCGATAAATCCGGTAATTTTGTTCGGTACGCATTGTGAAATTAAGGATACGCATCGCATCTAATACATAAACAAAAGTTTATATTTGCACAACATAAAAATACAGGCATGAAAGTATATCCATTAATTATCAGTTCTATTTTATTCTTTACGATAATCTTCGGAAGTTGTAATTCAAATCCGGTAAGAGCAAGAGCAACAGGATTTGCTTATGAAATCGTTGTAACAATGGACAGAGATCTTTGGGATTCGGAAGCGGGAAAAGCAGTCAAAGCCGACCTGGAATCTGTTATTCCCGGATTGCCTCAACCCGAATCCGCCTTTAAAATCACGTATGTTACTCCGGCAAATTTCAATGGCCTTCTTACGTATGTAAGGAATATACTCATTGTAAAACTGGATAATACCAGGTATACAAAAGTATCGTTAACGTATGAAAACGATCGTTGGACGCAAGGACAGGTGGTACTTACCATGACCGCTCCCGATAAAGAGAGTCTGTTGGAATATATGAAAGCGAATGAGACAAACAGAATAACGAAGTTCTTTACGAATATAGAAATGCATCGCGCTGCAGAGCAATTTGGGAAAAATTACAGCGGCGAGGTAATGGAGAATGTAAAAAGCAGATTTAACATTATGTTGAATGTGCCGACTGATATTACTTATTTCAGGAACGACGAGAATTTTTTCTGGGCGTCCAATAATGCTACTACAGGACGTACGGATATGATTGTATATACATTTCCATATACCGACCCCAATACATTTACAGAAGAATACCTTATAGCCAAAAGGGATTCTGTATTAAAGAAAAACTTGCCGGGAGTGTTTCCTGATTCGTATATGGCAACAGAAAGCCGTTACAATATAAGCTATACGCCGGTTACTTTACGGGGAAAGTATTGCGGGGTATTACGCGGCCAGTGGAAGATGGTAGGCGATATGATGGGCGGCCCTTTTGTAAGCCATACACGTTTGGATGAAACGAATAATCGCGTCGTTGTGGTTGAAGGCTTTGTCTATGCGCCGGAAACAAATAAACGGAATTTTATCCGTAGAATAGAAGCGGCTCTCTATACGTTACGCTTTCCGGGCGAATTTGACCAACCGGCAGCAGAACCAATGATTCCAACAGAAAGAGCGGCGTCTAATTAATAAAAATCATATGGAAGATCGATTGATTAAAGTAGGTATAACCCATGGCGATATAAATGGTATAGGGTATGAGATCATACTCAAAACATTTTCGGATAGCCGCGTAGCTGAAATTTGTACTCCTGTTATTTATGGCTCTTCTAAGATAGCCGCTTATCACCGGAAAACATTGGGGCTGCCACCTTTAAATATAAATAATATAAGCCGTGCGGAAGACGCTGGAATAAATCGGGTAAACATTATAAATTGTGTGCATGACGACGCCAAAGTAGAATTATCTAAATCTACCGATATAGCCGGTATGGCCGCAATGAAAGCTTTGAAAGCAGCCGTTTCCGATTTGAAGCGAGGCGTAATTGATGTTTTGCTCACAACTCCTGTCAATAAACATACAATTCAAGACAAAGAAAGCGGCTTTACGAATCATTCGGAATATTTAGTTGAACATTTTGGCAACAAACGTACGCCTGCGTTAACTATTTTAATCAAGGATGACTTGCGCATAGCTTTAGCTACGGAGGCTATTCCTTTAGCTGAAGTTGCGTCGAAAATAACGAAAGGGAATATTGTTGAAAAACTGGAAATACTGAATCAATCCCTGATACAAGACTTCAATATTGTCAAACCGAGAATAGCCGTATTATCATTAAATCCTCATGCCGAAGATGGCAGTTTGATTGGAAATGAAGAAAAGGCCATTATTATTCCAGCCATGGAAGAAGTTGAAAAAAGAGATATCATGACTTTCGGCCCGTATGCCGCCGAAGCTTTTTTTGGATCTCAAGCGTATGAAAAATTCGACGGAATTTTAGCCATGTACCATGATCAAGGGTTAACGCCTTTCAAAACGCTGGTAACGGAAAATGGGTTAAGTTATACGGCAGGGCTTCCAATCATCCGAACATCTCCGATTCATGGCGTCGAGTATGATATAGCCGGGCGGAATATGGCTTCGGAAGAATCATTCCGCCAAGCGTTATATGCAGCGCTGGATATATTCCGCAATCGTAAGATTTACGAAGAAGCTACTCAAAATCCATTACGAAAACAGTATTTTGACAAAGGCAATGTAGATGAAAAACTTGATCTCACCAAAGACGACGGAGATGAAACATTATAAACGTATATTTCATTTATAGCCATTTTTATTTGCATGTCTTCTATTTTCTTTTTGAAAATCTGATAGATTTTCTGTAAGTTTGTGCCTTCAAAGTTGAACTGTACAAATTGTTTAAAGATAAAACGATTGTCTATACTTCGGGAACATTTGACATGTTTCATTATAATCATCTGCGGATGATCAATTATTCGCGTAGTTTGGCCGATATCCTGATAGTAGGAGTAAGCACCGACGAATTGGTTTCGTCGTATAAACCAAAGCCGATTATACCATTCAACGAACGTTTGCAAATTATCGAAGCGTTGAAAACTCCCGATATTGTGATTCCTCAACATTCGCTTGATCATTCCGAACTGGTGAAAAAATTAAACATCGACGCTTTTGTCGTAGGCGATGACTGGTACGGAAAATACGATTACTTAAAAGAACTGGGCGTGCAGGTGTTTTATTTTCCTTATGGAACAGGGGTTTCCTCTTCTAATTTACGAAAAACCATTCATGATTCTTACGAACAGCATTTACGGGTGGAACGGGAAGCCAAACCTCTTATAAAGGAAGATAAAAAATAAGGAATTGGATGAAGAAGCAAGTATTAATCACAGGCGGTACGAAAGGTATTGGAAAAGCTGTTGCGCTTTCGCTCGGAAAAGCGGGCTATAATCTTATCCTTACCTATGCTTCTGACGAGGGCGTCGCCAAAAATACGCGTGAAGAAATACGTCTGCTTACGCCGGTTGACGTTTTTTTGCTCAAAGCCGATATAACGAAGCAAGAGTCTGTGGAAGACGTCTATTCATTTCTTGCAAAAAACAATTTATCGCTGGATGCTATTGTCTTCAATGCAGGGCTTACATGCAGGGATTCCTTTGAAAATATACAAATGGAAGACTGGGAACGGGTGTTTTTCGGTAATGTCCATTTTCCCGTTTTTCTATTACAACGCACGTTGTCTCTTATTAATAAAGGAGGAAGCATTGTCTTTACAGGTTCTGCCATGGGTATTTATCCTCATTCCGTGTCTTTGGCTTATGGCGTAACAAAAAGCGCCATCCATTCACTGGTGAAAAACCTGGTGAAATTTCTGGCGCCTTATGGAATAAGAGTAAATGGGATTGCTCCCGGTTTTGTGGATACCGAATGGCAAAAAACAAAACCGTTGGAAATCAGGCGGAATATAGAAAATAAAGTTGCTTTGGGGCGCTTCTGCGAACCTGAAGAATTGGCGGAAGTCTACAAAATGGTAATTGAGAATCGTTATCTGAATAGTGAAATCATTGTTGTTGATGGTGGTTATTCATATAAATAAACTGGATGAGTGAATTAAAAAAAGAATACGAAGCTTCGTTGAAATCTATAGAAACTGAAAATATCATCGACAGGATATTTTATCGTCCCATAGGTTTTAAAATAGCCTGCTCTTTGCGGAATACGTGTATTACGCCCAATATGGTAACTGTAATTTCTATTTTTATAGGAGCTTCGGCAGGTTTTCTTTTTTACCCTGCAAATCCGGCATATAATGTGTGCGGAATTTTACTTCTTATATGCGCTAACATATTGGATTGCGTAGACGGGCAACTGGCGCGTCTGACCGGAATAAAATCGGCCATAGGGCGCATTCTGGATGGTATGGCGGGCAATATTTGGTTTGTTTGCATTTACGTGAATCTGGCGTTGCGTCTTTCTCATCAATATAATACGTATTGGTTTTTTGCGCCTGCCGTATTATCGGGATTATCCCATCTTGTACAGGCTAATATTACCGATTACTATAAAACGCTCCACTTATATTTTATCAGTAAAGAAAAAGGAGCCGAGTTTCAAACGCTTGAACAAATAGGCAGACAGCATAAAGAAACAAAACCGGGACTGAACAAAATCTTTTATTTTCTCTATAAAGCTTATACGTCGATTCAGGAAAAAGCGACTCCGGCTATTCAGAAAATGCTCCATAGTTTGCATAATGAATATGGAGACGATATACCGGACGATATACGGATTGTATTCCGGAAAAAAAGCAGGGAGTTGATGCCGCTTATTGACTTGATGACTTTTAACGGACGTACGATTGTAATGTTTATTATCATTCTTTCCGGTTATATATGGACTTATTTTCTGTATGAAATCATTGTTTTGAATATTGTTTTATATATTGTGACAAGAAAAGCGCAAAAAAAATATGTGCTGCATTCTTGTAATTTTGCATCATGAAAAAAACTGTGGCTGATATTTATGATCTTCAGAAAATGGTTCCGTTTTTTAAAAGCAAATTGGGGACATATATGGGGAAGCTGTTGATTAAATGGTTTTGCGTTGAAAAAGTAAATCGGGTACATGCAAATAATTGCCATCTGCGGGGTTCTGCTTTTACCAGCGCTATCCTGGCCGATCCGCTTATTAATATTAAATATAAAGTTCATAACGAAGAGTTATTGGAGAGTCTTCCCCAAGGGGCTTTTATTACGATATCCAATCATCCGATAGGCTCGTTAGACGGTATCATACTGATTGATATATTTGCATCCCGGCGTCCGGACTTTAAAGTCATGGTAAATGGCGTGCTGACAAAAATAGGAGCAATGGAAGATAATTTTATCTCCGTTATGCCCGATTCGACGAATCAGGGAACGAATCTTCAAAATGTAAATGGCGTACGGGCTTCTTTAGTCCGTTTACAGGAAGGACGCCCCATGGGATTTTTTCCTGCCGGAGCTATTTCATTCTATCAGAAAGAAGCTAGGAGGATTTGCGATCTTCCCTGGGCAAGCAGCGTAATCAAGCTGATCCGTAAGGCGAATGTTCCGGTTTATCCCGTTTATTTTGATTTTCTGAACTCCAAATACTTCTATTGGTTAGGCAAGGTAGACTGGAGGATACGTACGCTTCGCATTCCTGCCGAAGCATTTAATAAAAAAGGAAAAACATTCGACGTATACATAGGCAAACCCATTGCCGCCGATGAAATAAAGGAAATAGCCGACGACGCTGAACTTGCCAGTTATCTGTACGGGAAAACATATCATGCGGTAGATAACAGATAGAAGCCGTCGAACGGCGCTTTTCTCTTTCTTTCCTTGCTATAAATTGAATTAAGTTTGTAATTTTGACAGATAAACTGAAATAATTACAGAGATTTGATTTAGTATGATGGTTAAAGCGGATATCCAACAGATAAAACAACGTTACGGAATAATTGGAAACTGTCTGGCATTGAACAGGGCGATTGACGTAACGCTGCAGGTAGCTCCTACCGACTTGTCGGTTCTTATTATCGGAGAAAGCGGGGTAGGAAAAGAGACCTTTCCCCAGATTATTCATCAAAACAGTCCGCGTAAGCATGGGCCGTACATTGCTGTTAACTGCGGAGCTATTCCGGAAGGGACGATAGATTCCGAACTGTTTGGGCATGAAAAGGGGTCGTTTACGGGCGCGCTGGCCGAGAGGAAAGGTTATTTTGAAGGGGCCGACGGCGGTACTGTATTTCTTGATGAAGTGGGCGAACTACCTGTCCCTACGCAGGCGCGCTTGTTGCGCGTGCTTGAAACAGGCGAATTTCTGAAAGTAGGGTCTTCCAAAGCGCTTAAAACCAATGTACGGATTGTGGCGGCTACGAATGTAAATCTGGGTCGGGCTATTACGGAAAATAAATTTCGCGAAGATTTATTCTACCGGTTGAGGCAAGTTCCTGTCGCAATCCCTCCTTTGCGCGAAAGAGGAGCGGACGATATCATCCTGCTTTTTCGCAAATTTGCAAGCGACTGCGCCGAGAAGTACCGGATGCCGGGCATTCATTTAGACGACGACGCCCGCCGCTTACTTATCTCGTATCGTTGGCCGGGAAATGTTCGCGAATTAAAGAATCTGACGGAACGGATTTCCATAATAGAAGAAAACCGGGATATTACGGCCGGGATATTGCAACAATACCTTCCTGATTCAACGGTTGAAAAATATCCGGTACTGGTGAAAAAAGAGCACGAACAGAAGATATTTAACAGCGAACGCGAAATACTCTATCAGGTGCTTTTTGATTTGAAGAACGATGTGAATGAGCTGAAAAAGCTGGTGCATGAAATTATGGGAGGGAATATTCCCGTATCTATCCATGAAGAAGCCGGTTCTATTGCCCATGCCCATCCGATTATACATAATTCTATTCAGGATGCGGAGCCTGTGGAAGAAGATGCGTCGTTGTCGCTGGAAGACGTGGAAAAGGAAATGATAAAAAAAGCGCTGGAAAAGCATAACGGACGCCGTAAAAACGCTGCTGCCGATTTGAAAATATCCGAACGGACGCTTTATCGTAAAATTAAAGAATATAACCTGGATTAGTATATGAAAGCCTGTAAAGAACCAACGTTTGCCTTTGTATTGCTGGGAATACTATGCGCGGCCTGCAGTATTTCGTACAGCTTTACCGGTTCGTCTATTGATTATGAAACGACAAAAACGATTACTGTCAGCGACTTTCCGAATCAGGCCCCTTTGATTTATCCTCCCCTGGCGCAGAAGTTTACGGAAGAATTGAAAGATCTTTTTATCCGCAGAACAAAGCTCAGGATGATTTCGACGAATGGAGATATTGACCTGGAAGGCGAAATAACAGGATACGACCTGGCGCCTATGGCAATAAAAGAAGACGCTTATTCTTCCAGAACAAAACTGACGTTGACCATACGGGTTCGTTATACCAACCGGTCGAATCCCGATAAGGATTTTGAACAGTCTTTTTCCGCTAATCGCGAATTTAACAGCGACCAGATGCTTGAAACCGTGCAGGATGCGCTGAATGAAGAATTAGTAAAAGAAATTACCGAGCTAATATTCAATTCCACAGTGGCCGACTGGTAAGAATGGATGCAACAGAATTATATCGATTAATGGAGAATCCTTCTCTGCTGACGAAAGATACTCTTCTCCGGTTAAAGCGGTTGACAGAAGACTATCCTTATTTTCATACGGCAAAGGTTCTGTATTTAAAAAACCTGGCCGTTCTGAACGCCGTAAATTTTGCATCCGAACTGGAACGGATGGCTATTTACGTTTCCGACCGGAAAAAACTGTTTACGCTTATTGAAGGTACGCAGTACGGATTAACGGATTGGCTAAAGAAGGCAGAACCGGAAAAGGAGGATGATTCTTTTTCGCGTATCGACTCTTTTCTTTCTTCTCATAACCAGTTGGGTAGCGTAATATCTTCTGATCCGTCCATACTTTTTCGGCCGTCGGCTTCGTCGGACTATTTATACTGGACAACGGCAAAAGAACCGGAAGAAAGCGCCGCCGACACTAATTCGCCGAAATTACAGCATCACGAACTCATTGATTCTTTCCTGAAAGAAGACCGGCAAAGAGCGCCGGGAAAGGCTTTGCAGCTCGACGCCGATACCTTAAATCATACGGAAGAGATGGAAAAGAAAAAAGAGGAAGCTCCGCTCAAAGACGACGATTCTTATTTTACAGAAACGTTGGCCCGGATTTATATCAAACAGAAACGATACGAAAAGGCTTTGCAAATAATAAAAAATTTAAGCTTGAAATATCCGGAAAAAAATGTTTACTTTGCAGACCAAATCAGATTTTTGGAGAAATTGATTATTAACGCTAAAAAATAACACTAAAATGTATGTATTTATTTCAGTATTAATCCTGATTGCATCTATACTTTTAATTTTAATCGTACTGGTGCAAAATTCAAAAGGCGGCGGTCTGGCTTCCGGATTTTCTTCTTCCAACCAAATTATGGGGGTACGCAAAACGACCGACTTCCTGGAAAAAACTACCTGGGGCTTAACCGGAACGGTAATTGCGCTAAGTATTATCATTACGGCATTTATCCCCAAAAGGGCGCAAACAAACCAATCTGAAATCAGACAGCAAATTAACGAAGCTATAAAGGTAGATCCCAATACGATTGCTCCTAATTTTGGTACGGCGCAGCAACCGATAGTTCCTGCCGAAGAAGAGCCGGGCGAATAAAGAATAACCTCTTTATTTGTTTTACGGGAAAAACAAAAAAGCTGTCTCCATTACGGAGGCGGCTTTTTTTTTGTCTTTCATCATTCAGACGCTGCTTGAAAGTAAGCGCCCCAATTGACGGGAGATTCGCTGCAATTCCCTTGCGGCGACCCTTTGCTAAAAAATCCCCGACTGATTTTTTTTTGTAAGAGACAGTCGGCAGGCAGTCAAGCGCGCAAGGAGCGCCTGGCCGACGGCCTGGCGCGTATTTTTTGGCGGGTAAAAGACTCTTCAAAAAAACACAGTGTGTTTTTCAAAAAACATACTGTGTTTTTCAAAAAACATAAGTATGATTTTTCAAAAACACAGTATGATTTTTCAAAAACATACGTATGAAATTTTAAAAATATACTGTGTGTTTTTAGACGGGTATTCATGTAATTTTAAACGCAGTCTGTTTCTGCGAAAAGCGCTCCCTTTCGCGCGGGAATTTTTCTCACGGCGGGCAACGTTTTTCCGAACGGCTTTCTTTTTTTCTTTACTTATAGCCGATGATCGCGCACGCAGGGAATGCCTGACCGGCGGCTTATTACGTGTTTTTTGGCGGATTAGACGCCCTTCAAATTTCCTTGCCTGTGGAAATAAATTTCTTT
>JAIRYL010000076.1 GCA_031267775.1 Tannerellaceae bacterium | reverse complement strand
GAGCGGGCGGTTGTTATGTGGGCGGCCAGCACGGAAACCTACATCCCGCAAAGCGAGGAGCACGGCAGTCTGGAGGCTTTTGAAAAGGCGTTAAAAGACGATAACACAGAGGTTATTTCGCCCAGTATGTGTTATGCTTATGCGGCTATTGCCGAAAAGTGTTCGTTTATTATGGGCGCTCCCAACCTTTGCGTAGATATCCCTGCCATGTGGGAATTTGCCGATAAAAACAAAGTTGCCATCAGCGGAAAAGACTATAAAACAGGTCAAACCATGCTGAAAACGGTACTGGCTCCCATGCTGAAAACGCGCATGCTGGGGCTCGAAGGTTGGTTCTCTACCAACATACTTGGAAACCGCGATGGCGAAGTGTTAGACGATCCGGGTTCATTCAAAACAAAAGAAGTAAGTAAATTATCTGTTATCGATACAATCCTTCAAACGGAAACGTATCCGGAATTGTACGGTAATATTTATCATAAGGTACGTATCAATTACTATCCGCCCCGCAAAGACAATAAAGAGGGATGGGATAATATTGATATCATGGGCTGGATGGGGTATCCGATGCAGTTGAAGGTAGACTTCCTTTGCCGCGATTCTATCCTGGCCGCTCCTTTGTGCCTTGATTTGGTGTTATTTTCTGATTTAGCGCAGCGTTGCGGGTTCTATGGTATCCAATCATGGTTGTCGTTTTATTTCAAGAGTCCGATGCATGCTCCCGATCGTGTTCCTGAACATGATTTATTTATCCAGCACACAATCCTGAAGAACACGCTTCGTAAGATTATCGGTGAACCAACGCTGGATTATTTGGATTGATGGATTATGCTATTATTGCTGCCGGCGCAGGCTCCCGTTTGGTTCAGGAAGGCGTTGAATGGCCTAAACCGCTGGTACGTTTAAACGGAATTTCTTTAATAGATCGTTTGATTGACGTTTTTCTGCAAAACGATGCAACGTCTATTAATGTTATTGTGAATGAAGAGATGAAAGAGGTGCAGGCATATCTTGGGAAGCTGCAATTGCCTGTACCGTACCGGCTTCGTATTAAATCTACTCGCAGTTCGATGCATAGTTTCTTTGAATTGAAAGACTGTCTGCAAAACGAACGGTTTTGCCTCGCAACGGTAGACGCCATATTTAAAGAAGAAGAATTTAGAAAATATATCCAGTCCTTTTTAAAAGATGAAAATATAGATGGCCTCATGGCCGTTACGGATTATATTGACGACGAAAAGCCTTTGTATGTAAATACAGACCAAAACTTGTGTATAAAAAGCTTTTCGGACAAAGCGGAACCGGGGGGCGTCCGTTATATATCGGGGGGCGTTTACTGTTTAAAGCGTACGGCGTTAAAAGTATTGGATGGCGCGATGGCAAAAGGTATGTCAAAAATGCGGAATTATCAACGCTTGTTGATTGAAGAAGGTTTAGCGCTGAAAGCTTATCCGTTCAGCAAAATAGTAGACGTAGACCATGCCGGGGATATCGTAACTGCCGAACGGTTTTTAAACGCATAATAGATTAATAGATTGTGTGTATGAATGAAATAACAATAGCGGGTATCAGAAGAGGAAGCAAATATTCTCCAAACCATGTGGGAAATGATGCGGCTATATTCCGGCTTACCGCTAAAGCTCTTCAAAAATACGGATGTATGGTGAACGAGTATTCCGAAGCGGATTTGTTGAATAACAGAATAAAGGAAAACGTCATTTTTAATATGGTGCGCGACTGGGGGTCTATCCGCAAGTTGCAGAAATATGAAAACGAAGGCCGGACGGTTATTAATTCGGCATACGGGATCGAGAATTGTACGCGTGAAAAAATGACGCGCCTGCTGCTGACTAATGATATACCGCATCCTCAAAGCTTGATTGTGCGTACGATAGACGACCCGTTACCGGCCTTTAAGGACGTGGCGTTTCATAATTGCTGGATTAAAAGGGGCGATTTCCATGCTATCCACCGCGAAGATGTTACGTATGTACGTAACCGGGAGGAAGCGCAAAACATTTTGGAAGAGTATGCTATCAGGGGTATCGAGAGCGCGGTTATCAATGAACATCTGGTAGGCGACCTTGTGAAGTTCTATGGTATAGCCGGCGCTGATTTCTTTTACTGGTTTTACCCTACCAGCCAAAATCACAGCAAATTCGGGCTGGAACAGATTAACGGTAACGCAAAAGGAATTCCTTTTGACGAAGCGCATTTGCAACATTTATGTAATAAAGCGGCTAAAATAGTAAACATCCACGTGTATGGCGGCGACTGTATTATATCGGAAGACGGCGTCGCCCGTATTATTGATTTCAACGACTGGCCGAGCTTTGCTCCCTGTCGTGAAGCTGCCGCTCCCTGTATTGCCAAACGGATTTATTCATTAATCGGCGAGTCATGCAAAAAAGAACAAAGAAACCTGATATAGAATCTACTTTCAAATCGCTGGATACGGAAGAATGTATCGATATTTACTTTTACCGTCCCATCGGCTACAGGTGGGCCTTGTTGTTTCATAAGCTGGAAGTTTCGCCCAATGCGGTCACCATTGCCGCCATTTTCATAGGCGTTGCCGCCGGCATTTGTTTTTATTTTCAAAATATTCTTATCAACGTTGCCGGCATGTTGTTGCTTGTATGGGCTAATTCATACGATAGCGCCGACGGGCAATTGGCGCGGATGACAGGCAAAACTTCGCCAATGGGGCGTATTCTCGACGGTTTCTGCGGCGACCTCTGGTTTATTGCCATCTATGCCGCTATCTGTTTGCGATTGACGCCCCAATGGGGCGTCTGGATCTGGGTATTCGCCGCCATGACCGGTTTTTCCCATACTACGCAAGCTTCTATGGCTGATTATTACAGGAATGTACATTTATTCTTCCTGAAAGGAAAAGCGGGAAGCGAATGGGCTAACTCGGCAACTCTTAAAGAGAATCACAAAAAAATGAGCTGGAAAAAAGACTTCATCCATAAATTGTTCAATACTTCCTACATTGGCTACACGGCAAGACAGGAAAGGCAAAGCCCGAAACTTCAGCAAATGATGAAGATAATCCGCGAGAAATACGCCGACGAAGCTCCGGAATGGTTTCGTAAAGCATTCCGGGAAAAGAGTCTTCCGCTTATGAAATATACCAATATGTTATCGTTCAACACGCGCGTCATGGCTTTATTTATCAGTTTATTTATGAATATGCCCTGCCTCTATTTCGTTTTTGAAATAACGGCGTTGAACATCATGCTCATCTATATGATTGTAAAACACGAACATATCTGCGCTCGATTTACCAAACGGCTGATGCTGCCCGATAATCAATTTCCGCTGCATGAATAGCCTGATCTTCTCCCTTAAACCCATACCGGCGGCAATCTCTTTTGCCGGAAGGAATCTAAATCTGTCTAACTATGCTCGACTTGGAACAAATAAAAGGAATCATTTTTGACTACGGAGGTACTATCGACGCCAATGGTATGCACTGGGCTGAAGTAATCTGGATGGCTTACGAAGCGTTGCATATCCCCGTAAATAAGGATATTTTCCGCCAGGCATACGTGCATGGCGAACGGATGCTGGCTAAAAACAAAATTATACTTCCCAGCCATACTTTCTGGCATGTGTTAAGGCTGAAAGCCGAAACGCAGATACAATGGTTGATAGACAACAAATATCTTCTTCCCGGAGACGCCGGTTTTACAAAATATACGACAGGCGTTGCCGATTGGTGCTATGCTTATGCGCAGGTAGCTGTTAGCGCGGCGCTTCCCGTCGTCGGGAAACTGTCGGAGAAATATCCGCTGGTATTGGTTTCCAATTTCTACGGTAATATAGAAACCGTATTGAAAGACTTCCGCCTGGAAACCTTTTTCAAGGTTATTATAGAATCGGCGGCGGTAGGAGTACGAAAGCCCGACCCCGAAATATTCAGGCTTGGAATTAAAGAATCAGGATTATCCCCCGGCGAAATAGTAGTTATCGGCGATTCTTATG
>JAIRYL010000222.1 GCA_031267775.1 Tannerellaceae bacterium | reverse complement strand
GCGGGCGAATACGTTTCATGAAATAAAAGTTTAAGAGATAGCCTCCAATCTTTTTTCTATCGAATCTTTTATAATAGCATTGATGCTTGTTCCCATTTTTTCAGCTATCAGGGCTATTTTGGGATCACCTGCAAAATCTTGTGTTTCTTCACAGACCGCAGGTCTGAATATTAATAACCCCAATGAAGCGTAGCGATTGGGGGATAGCATGATCCTCCTCTCTCCCCGTCAACCCGGAGGGTTGAATAGCTGTTCATACACCTGGGGAACTTCCGGAACAATCCCTTTTTCTCTGCATACGTATTTATTTCGGATATTCAACCCTCCCTTTGAGGGAGGAGAGGAGGCGTCTCGCTACCCCCCAGTCGCTTCGCTTCACTGGGGGTTATTAAAATTTGTCCCCGTCGGGACAGAAAAATCATTACATATTATTTATTTCACGTTACTTAGTATCGGCGCCGCAAGAGACGCCAAGCATGGCGTCTCTACAATGTCGGGTTTGGCTGCAAGCCCGCGCCGGCGGATATTTAACGAATCACATTCCCCAGTTCTCCCTGTCGAGTTTGCGGTATTGGATGGCTTCGGCTATGTGACGGGCGTCGACCTGTTCTACGCCTGCCAGGTCGGCAATGGTGCGGGATACTTTCAGAATCCGGTCATACGCCCGGGCAGAGAGGTTTAGTCGTTCCATGGCCATCTTCAGCCTCGACAAGCCGTCTTTATCCGGTTCTACAAAGGTATGCAGCATTTGAGTCGTCATCTGGGCGTTACAGTATATGCCGGGACGTCCTTTAAAGCGTTCTTCCTGTATCAGGCGCGCTTTTATTACCCGTTCGCGAATGGCGGCGCTTGGCTCGGACGGGGCTCTCTCCGATATTTTCTCAAACGAGACGGGGGTTACCTCCACCTGTACGTCGATCCTGTCTAATAACGGCCCGGAAACGCGACTCATGTACTTTTGCACCGAACCCGGCATACATATACAGGCGCGTTCGGGATGGTTATAGTATCCGCACTGGCAGGGGTTCATCGATCCCACCAGCATAAATCCCGCCGGATAGTCGACGGACGAACGGGCGCGCGAGATGGTTATCGTTCTATCTTCCAACGGCTGCCGCATCACTTCAAGCACATTTCTGTTAAATTCGGGAAGCTCGTCCAGAAATAAAACCCCGTTGTGAGCCAGACTGATTTCGCCCGGCTTAGGAAATGAACCTCCCCCTACCATCGCTACATCCGAAATGGTATGGTGGGGCGAACGAAAAGGCCGCCGCGCCATCAGAGAGACGTCTTTCTCCAGCTTGCCGGCTACCGAATGTATTTTAGTCGTCTCCAGCGATTCAGGCAGCGTGAGCGGAGGCAAGATAGACGGAATACGCTTGGCAAGCATAGACTTTCCGCTTCCCGGCGGCCCCACCATCAATAAATTGTGCGAGCCGGCCGCGGCCACTTCCAAGGCGCGTTTCACATTTTCCTGCCCCCGAACGTCGGAAAAATCAAAGTCGTACGATTCCTGACAGGTATAAAACACGGCCTGGATATCCACGCGCGCCGGCTCTTTACTGCTTTTGCCGTCGATAAATTCAAGCACTTCCCTGATATTTTTCATGCCATATACATCCAGACCATCCACAACAGCCGCCTCGCGGGCATTCTGTTCGGGCAGGATAAAGCCTTTAAACCCCGCCTCGCGGGCTTTAAGGGCTATCGGCAACGCGCCTTTTACCGGCAACAAACTTCCGTCAAGGGATAATTCGCCCATAATCATAAAGTTATTCAGCCCGGAAGCGTCAATTTGTTCGGCGGCGGCCATAATGCCAATGGCAAGGGGCAGATCATACGAAGAGCCTTCTTTCCGAATATCCGCCGGCGCCATGTTAATAACAATCCGGCAGCGCGGAAATTTATACCCGCTGACCTGCAAAGCCGAAATAATCCGTTCATGGCTTTCGCGTACGGCCACATCCGGCAATCCCACCAAAAAGAACTGAATGCCTTTATTGCAACTAACCTCAATTGTTATGACTGTCGCCGAGATACCCTGTACGGCCGCGGCATACGATTTTACCAGCATAGTTAAAAATTTTGGAAGAAACGGGGAAAAAGGATAAAAATCCGATCTTTATGTCTGAGGAGGCGTCTGAAAATAAATCATACGCCGTCTTCTTCCTCCCTGTTCGTATCTTCATTCATAATAAGTTGTTCCAATGTTTGTTTTATTTCTAATCCGCTTTCTGTTTTAAGGATGATTTTCCCTTCTTTATCAATCAGGAAGCAGCGGGGTAAAGCCGCTACGTTATACAAATCGATCAAGAGGGTGGCCTGCCTGGCCGAATCCGTTACCAAGTTCCACGGGATACTATCCTTTTCCAGCAACTGGCGCACGCCTTCCAAATCGTCGTCCAGACTTACCAGCAGTTGTTCCAGATCATCTTTCGAATATAATCTTTCTATTTCATCCAGATACAAATCGTCTGTCCGGCACATGTCGCACCAGGGAGCCGTAAAGGCGAGTATCAGATATTTATTGGCGAACGAATCTAAGGCAACGCTCTCTCCATAGACGTTTTTCACCGTAAAATTGGGCGCTTCGGCTCCTAAGGCCGTCAGTTTGGCTTTTACGCTATATTGTTCCAATTCCTTTACCAGATAAAAATCCTTTAATGCAGGGTCTAAAGCAATCAGTAATTCGTCCAGCTTACGCGTGTCGTCCGGATCGACAAAGAAGGTATGAATTAATATGACAGACGCCTGCTCGCTTGGATGTTCCTGAATATAGGTTAAGGCCAATTCGCTCAACTGATGATTCACATTTGTCCATTTAGACGACATATCGCTTCTATCCATGGCGCCCGTACCGTTATCCCTGTTAAGTCCGGCAAATAAATCGGCCTGTTCTTTCAATAAAGAAGCCATCTTGGCCCGGATAGCGGAAAGCTCTTTGTTTAGCTTACCGCCTTTTGCCTGCAAAAGAGCCGGATACCGAACGTCGCCGGATACCTTAACCTGTACGTTCGGTTCCAGGTAAACGGTAAACCAGGCCGATTTATTTTCAAAGAAAAGCGTTGCCAGATTAAAACCTTCCTGCGGTTGATCCAGTGTAAACTGTCCCGGCTTTTCACACACGACGGTATCTACCAAACTGCGGTCTTCCGACTCAAAAACAACATAAATAACCTGATCAGTCAGATTGTCCAGTTTTCCTTCAATCCGGTAAGCCATACCGCCTCCACACGAAGATAGAAATAGTATCGCGCTTATTATCAGAAGAATTTTCTTCATTTTACTCTATCAAACTTCCCACATACAACAGGTATGCGGGTTTAAAGATAGTAATACTTTTTAATCCTCCTTTATATTTAGTAATACTTTTTATCTTTATCTGTTAAAATATACGCGGACAAAAAAAATAGAGACAAAGCCATGCCTTGTCTCTACCCGGTTATATACTGCGATATAACGAATTTATTACAATATTACAATTTTGGACCGGCCGCTACAAGCGACTTGCCCAGATCGTTTCCTGTGAACTTCTTGAAGTTATTAATAAAGCGGTTTGCCAAATCTTCGGCTTTCGACGTCCATTGTGCGGCGTCGGCATACGTATCGCGCGGATCCAGAATGTGGGGATCTACGCCGGGCAAGGCCGTGGGAACAACAAAGTTAAAATAAGGAATCGTTTTTGTAGGAGCCGTATCGATAGAGCCGTCCAGGATAGCGTCGATGATACCGCGCGTATCTTTGATAGAGATCCGTTTGCCGCTACCGTTCCAACCTGTATTTACCAGATAGGCTTTAGCGCCCGACTTGTTCATCTTCTTAACCAACTCTTCGCCGTATTTTGTGGGGTGCAGCGAAAGGAACGCCGCGCCGAAACAGGCGGAGAATGTTGGGGTTGGTTCTGTAATACCCCGTTCCGTACCCGCCAGTTTAGCCGTGAAACCGGAAAGGAAGTAATACTGCGTTTGTTCGGGCGTTAAGATAGAAACCGGAGGCAATACGCCAAAAGCGTCGGCCGAAAGAAAGATAACTTCTTCGGCGGGGCCTGCTTTAGAAACCGGTTTAACGATGTTTTTGATATGACCTATCGGATACGAAACACGCGTATTTTCGGTTACGCTCTTGTCGCTGAAGTCTATCTTTCCCTGGGCGTCTACCGTCACATTTTCCAGCAAAGCGTCGCGTTTGATAGCATTATAAATATCCGGTTCGCTGTCTTTATCCAGGTTGATCACTTTGGCATAGCAACCTCCTTCAAAGTTGAAAACGCCTTCGTCGTCCCATCCATGTTCGTCGTCGCCAATCAGCAAACGTTTCGGGTCTGTCGAAAGCGTCGTTTTTCCGGTTCCGGACAAGCCGAAGAAGACGGCCGTATTTTTTCCCTGCATGTCTGTGTTGGCCGAGCAGTGCATCGAAGCCATGCCTTTCAGCGGCAACAGATAGTTCATATACGAAAACATACCTTTCTTCATTTCGCCTCCATACCAGGTATTGAGTATCACCTGTATTTTTTCCGTCAGGTTGAATACGACGGCGGTTTCAGAGTTCAAGCCCAATTCTTTGTAATTATCTACTTTCGCTTTGGAAGCGTTCATGATAATGAAATCGGGTTCGCCAAAGTTCGCCAATTCGGCGGCGGTAGGACGAATAAACATATTCGTTACAAAATGAGCCTGCCAGGCTACTTCCATGATGAAACGGAGCTTCAGCCGGGAGTTTTCGTTCGCGCCGCAGAAAGCGTCTACCACAAACAATCTTTTTCCCGAAAGCTGCTTGGTAGCCAGCGCTTTCAGCGTAGCCCAGCATTTGGCGTCTATCGGTTTGTTATCATTTTTATATTCGTCGGACGTCCACCATACGGTATCCCTGCTGGTTTCGTCCATTACAAAAAACTTATCTTTCGGCGAACGTCCCGTATACACGCCTGTCATTACATTAGCGGCGCCCAGCTCCGTTACCTGCCCTTTTTCAAAACCTTCCAAACCCGGTTTTGTTTCTTCATTAAATAATACGTCGAAAGACGGGTTATGCACAATTTCGGTTACGCCCGCAATACCGTACTTGCTTACATCTAAATTAGCCATCTTGTAATTAAAATTAATAGTTGATTTATAATAATTTATCTACTTTTTTGCCTTGGTTACAGCAAGACCCTTGTAAACCATGTTGCAAAAGTAATATTATTTTTTCATTATCTCCACCTATTAAGGAAATTTTTCAGCAATACAGTTACGGTTATGGTTTTTTTAATATCCCCCAATCGCTACGCTTCATTAGGGGATATTAATATGCAGACCTGCGGTATGGGGTTATAACGCTTCAATCCTATTCTGTGAATATATGCAGACCTGCGGTCTGCGAGGCTGTATTTATTTTACATGGAAATTTGCTAAACACAAGGTTTTACTGGTGGCGGCGGCGGTAAGACAAAAACGGTCGTATAATTAAACGCGAATGTAGGAATTAAATTATAAACTCAAACGCTTTCCGAATCATAAAATAAACCGGCTTATTCAATTTATTTTCAACCGATAACTTAAACGCGGAACAGAACGGTCGCCACAGCCCCCAGCGCCCCGTAATCCTGCTGAAATTAAACGACCGTATTATTTATGCGGTCGGGAAGTAGTAAACACATAGAATTTAAACCTGTACGCAGTAAACAGGTATGACGCGCATACCGAAAACGCCCGCCCCCTCTACGGAGAGAACGGCAGTCCCGCTCTTTCGGAAACCAATGAATAACCTCGCGCCGGGACTGAGCGAGACAACACTATTCTAAAGGATGAGAAAAGACAAAACCCTGCCGGCGTACACGCTAACCCGGCTATCGACGACAAACTTCAGGCCCGCGAAGCAATGCAACGTATTTTACACGCAAACAATTTAAACCTATGATAAGATGAGAAAGTTAGTCAACACCAAACTGTTTATTTTAGGCGCATTACTTATTTGCGCAACTGTTCAACTGGAAGCTAAAGACGTATATGTTTCTACTGCCGGAAGTACATCCGCGGCGGGTACGGAGGCCGACCCGGTTAATATAGCCGGTTTCATGACCATTTTTGAAGCCCACGACAGCGGCAAGGGCGCTACGTTCAACGCCTATTTTGAACCCGGAGAATATATCCTGCCGAAAACGCTTACGTTAACCGCCGCCCAGGGAAACGTGCTGTTTGTTTTGGACAAAAAGCCCGGAACCACGGGCGACGTTATATTTACGCCTGCCAATACTACTGCTAATAACAGTACCGGCGTTTACCGGTCTTCGGCTAGCGACATGGGTTGTAATATCACGTTCCGGAATATGATTTTCGACGGATTCAGGGGACATGCCACCAGTAGCGACGCTACTTACAGGATTTTTGGAATCTCGCACAACGGCAATGTGCTTACGGTAGATCATGTTACGGTTCGGAACTCCACTGCGGGCCTTAATTTCTTTGTTCTGCGCGCTACCGAAAACGGCGCCGGCGCCAATTTTTATATTTTTATTTCTGAAATAAACATATACAACAGCAGTATTATAAATAACCAGAAATCAGCAAACTATGCAATATGCGACGTTATTAACGGAAATATGAGAGTATACAACAGTACGTTTTCAGGCAATGCGGTAACTTACGTTACTTACGCCGACAACGGTAATCCGGGCGGCTTAAACAACAAGTCTCGCGGCTATATTGCTTTTGTAAACAATACGGTATATAATTCCGG
>JAIRYL010000150.1 GCA_031267775.1 Tannerellaceae bacterium | reverse complement strand
AGATTTGCCACTCCTTGAAATGGGCGAAACTGCCGCTAAACTCATCTTTGAGAAAATAAATAACCCGTCGGTTGAGAATCGCACAATTACACTCGATGCGCAAATCCAGTTAAGAGAATCAACAGAAGGCAAATCTTTATCCGAATAGTCTTTTTTCTTGCCTCGCCCCTGCCAGCGCTATACAACTCCCTGCAATATTCCGACATGTTTCCGGTTCTATCCGGCTTATGTCTTCGCCTCCAAGCAGGATTTTTCCCGATCGAATATACCAAAAGCTGGCGGCAACAGGAATCAGTATGGTTGCCGCGACGCAAGGTCGGACAAGGTCATGATACGGGCAGAAGTGTTTTCCGCGTACCCATATCATGCCGGAGCCTTTTTAGTGTGTCCGTTTCCGATAATGTAAGACTCAAGTTCTTTCCTCCGCTGTCCGGGATTTCCTTTTTGCCCTGTCTGTTTCTGCTTTTCGCAGTCTTAGAAACAAATAGGAACCGAAAATCAAAACAAGCGAAATGATGTGGATGTACTGTTTTGCCAGTTGGCCGACTTTAATATCCACTACACTTGCGCTTTGTCCGTGTCCGCCTCTTTCCGAACTTGCGGAAACTTCACCTTGATTACTGCGCCCGCCTTCCGGTTGCACATTCCGGACATTATCCCTTTCGCTTACAGCGGATTCTCTATTTCCGTTCACCTGTTCTCTATCGGTTGGATGATTCGCGGATTCGGTTTGAGTTTCATTATCATTTTCTTCCAACCTTCTACCTCTGCCCCGTCTTTCGGAGTTTGTCTGCGTTCCTTCGTTTTCCGCGCCGGTTTGATTACGGATATTTCCCGCTACGGTTCTATTGTCGGACGTCTGAACGTTTTCAACTTGTGCGCGTCCCCCGCCTCTCGGATTAAGCAGCCCGCCTACCTGAATACCTGTGGCGTGGATAAATAAAAGCGCATATAGAACATACGACCATTTTTGCCACTTTTTCCACTTTATGCTTCCCATGCGTCGATGTACCGAATCGAATGAGGTAATCCAAAGGGGTATAAAGATTACTAATAATACGATACCCACCAGTGCAAAACTGAAATTACTTATTAACGTGCCTGCTTCGTTTACGATTCTTGCCGTTTCCATGTATTCGCCGTGGCTGGTAAAGTATTTCAGCGACCTGGGGAAGTTGTTGCTCACCCTTATCAGAGAGTGTGCAAATATGGGGAAGCCGGATATTATCGACAGTTCTTTCCGTATGGACATCAGTTTTTTTACCCACGTAATCCGGGGATTAAGTGCGCCCATGTACATGATTATGATTAACAGCGGGAATCCGAATGTGCCTGCGTGTATGTAGTCTCTAATGATTCCTCCAAGGAACGGGATACGGCTGAAAGCGAATATTTCTATGCCGAATATCCGCCCGATAAAGGGGATTGCCACCATAGCAAACGGCAATCCCAGTACAATATAATAGACGGTTGCATGTTTCTTTATTGATTTTGATAATAAAACGCTCAATAAAGCAAGAACAGCGGTGCATGTAGCCAAAGGTAGTGCGGAATACAGAACCTGCATTAAATCAAACAATATCTTAACCATGATATTTTATTTATGGTATTAATTTTCCGGCGGCGACGATACCCGTACAGGTAACTACCGTGCCTTTTGCAGCAGTAGCCGTAGCAGCGTCGATATAGTAAATTGCAGGCTGACTGCCGTCGGTCGGCACGACTGCGATATAGGCTTTACCGTCGTATGCAGCGACTTTTTTGCTGAAACTTCCGATATTTTCTTCGGCAGGTATTCCCGTTACCCAGCGGAAAGAAAGATTTGCAGCGTCAAAGATTGCAAGTTTTTTCTCATTACCGCTTTCTGCCGCCGACGGTTGAACTGCGTCGGAATACATTTGAAGCAGGAAATAATCGCCGGAAATATAGAATACTTTGTATAGATGCCGTCCGCCTGCCGCCTGTTCTATATTGAAAAAGAAATCAGGGTCGAAAGCGTCGGCGCCTGCTTTGATGCGCAATACGCCCGACGGTTTGGTTGTGTTGGCGTCATAAGCGGATGAAAAAACGTAAACGTTATCACGGTCGTCCACGGCCAGATTGGTATAGTACTGCGAACGGAAGCGGCTCGTAGCATAACTCAGGCGGCTGTCGCTGATGATGCGGGGATTTGTAAAGTCCGTATTGTCGAAAACGGCAATCCATACATTATCGGGGAAGCCGGTTCCCGAACGGACTTCGCCCGCTCCGTTTGCGGCGCCGTATGTCGATACGCCAAGCGGACAAACGGCGGTGTAGAGTTTCCCGTTTGCTTCGGCTATTCCGGAGAAAGTTACATATTCGCCGTTGTCCAGGAAGTTTTCGGTTACAACGGTTTTGGTAGCCAGCGTTTGTGCTTCTGCGTCGATATAGGTGAACGTTACGCCCTGTGCCGCATTACCGGCATCGTCTTTCGTATCGGTGGCCGCCGCCGCTGCTGTTACAACGTATTTACCGTAAGAGCCGTGCGTTGTAAAGCGGCTTCTGATTTCAACGGCAATACTGCGTTCTTCGAGTTGTCCGTTGCTGTTCAGCACGTACGACGAACTTGTTCCGGCATTTCCCTGATTGTACTGCAACCGGTAGAGGTATTTACTGCTGTTAAATTCCCATTCGGTGCCGTTGTCGGTTTCCAGACCGGAGTTGACGATGGTAAGTTCGCCTTGTGTCAAATCGTCGGTTTGAAGCAAATAGGAGGCTTCATCGCTGGTTGCCACGATTACAAATTCCGGCTTTTCGAGCGGGTCTTCAACCGGGTCTTCAACCGGATTATCCTTTTTGTCACAGGACATGGTAAAAAACAGGCAGATTGCCATTAACGCGGGAATGATTCCCTTTACTGAAAAAAAATTACTTTTAAACATATATACTTACTTTTTAAAATTTATAATTCATTTAATCAAATGTTACATTAAGAATCGAAAAAACTTCTTATACCATGTTTGTTTTGGCCCTTCTTGCCCTTTCCTGCTATGCAATTCTGAAAGCATGTCCATAATTCTATTTTTTTTACTATATTTGCTGCGTTGTCAATTCAAACAACGCAACAAAGATATGGAATATATTTCCAATATCCAAATAAAAATGGAATATTTTTCTAATAATTTTATGTAGCAATGGATATATATGTGAGAATAAAGTATCTAAGAGAACTGGAAAAGTTGTCCAAAAAAGATTTTGCCCTTAGAATTGGTATAGATAATAGCCAATATGGAAAAATTGAGAGTGGAAAACTAACTCCTACAATACAACAATTAATGGAAATATCTTCCAAATTCAACATTTCCACAGATTGGTTACTTTTCGGTCAGGGAGAAGTACCGGAAAAGCAGGAAAATAATTCCATTAACGGCAACAATAACCTTGTTATACAAGGCAATAAAAACTCCCAAATAGACAACCGCCGCTATTACAGCGATTCCCCCGATGTATTAAAGGCCCAAATAGACGATAAAGACAAATTATTGCGCGAGAAAGACGAGCGCCTGCGCGAGAAAGACGCCTACAT
>JAIRYL010000019.1 GCA_031267775.1 Tannerellaceae bacterium | reverse complement strand
TCCGACAGCATAATGATACACGCCAAAAACCGCTTTGTACTCTCGCTAATCGTGCATTTTTCAATGATTTTTAAATAGTAGTCTAAATCATTACTTAAACTATCGGTATTTAAACCGCTTTCCTGATTGAAGTTAATAACTCCTTTGCCTTCTGTTAAGGCCTGTTCTGATTCATTCTTATCGACGTTCAAACCACCATAGGGGCATTCCCTTTTATCCTGTTTAAATAAAATCTATTGATTATTTGCCCAAGATTGTATCTATAACGTTCACCGGCAGAGCTACGCCAATTTTTGATACCTGCAACTATTTTCCTTTATTTTCCGTTGTTTTCATGGGAATAGCTATATTTGTCGTTGTAAACAATATGATTCAATGAAAAAGGAGCTGGGTAAAATATTGATTGATATTGCAAAATTGGTCATTGGAGGCGTTATATTGGCCGGTCTAATGAGACAAGATATTGAGCCGGTATTGTTATTTACGGTTGGCGGTATATCGGCGATGCTAAGGAGGCGTCTGGAAATAAATCATACATTTATCGGCCTGTTTCCCGCCATCCTTCAGCCTGAAAGCGCTTACATACCCCGGTATGCGCACGCTTTCAGGCTTCATCTGGCAAAAAACAGTTCCAATAAATTTGTATAATTTATTTCCAGACGCCTCCTAATGATTGCCGCCGGGCTTGTTTTAGTATCATAGAGAGAAAGGAATGATAATAATTAAAAAATAGTTTATTATGGAACTGATTTACTTTATAGCATCGCTTGGCGTTATATCGCTGGGAATACTTGTTTATTCACTCATTTGTATCCATAGGGAGAAACATATATCCAAATAGCAAAAAACAAAATGACATGAAAGACGAGCGCCGCAGGATTGTTTATAAATAACTTTGAGCTAAAACAAGGCGTTTTGGAGGGCTTTTGCTCCCGCCCCTATGTTTCCTTACAAAAAAGATAAAAGTTCCTTAGAACGGCTAAGACTGAATCAAAACGGCTGTATTCATTCCAGCCTGTATTACCCGGATGATAATAATCTTTCTATTTACATTTGTGTTTGTAAAAAAGCAGGTATCAAATTTTGATACCTAACTCAACACCTAATCCGGACGGCCTTT
The DNA here is from genome assembly GCA_031267775.1 of Tannerellaceae bacterium. Taxonomy (GTDB): domain Bacteria; phylum Bacteroidota; class Bacteroidia; order Bacteroidales; family Tannerellaceae; genus DFXE01. Next base: position 10,423 of record JAIRYL010000019.1, on the reverse strand, counting down.
TTATTATAATTCTACAATTTCTGCAATTTCTGCATGGCTAAACAGGGACGATCTTCCCCACCCGCCATGCAGGAATCTCCGCTTTTTATCTTGCATATTTGGCTATATTGAAAGCCTGCGTTTCAAGTTCCTGCATCAAATCGTTTTTCTCGTTAAATTCAGAAGCGCCCATTTTTTTGCTTAAACCTGCTTTCAATCTACTGTAATACTTTGTATCTGAAAACGTCTTATTTGCCTTCAGTTCACTCATAAAATCATCAATGGTACTTTGTCCCGATTGTTTTAAGAAGTATGCAAACAGCGCTGTCTCGGCATCTTTAACCGTCTTAATATTCCCTGTCATAAAACTTTGCTTTTTCAGTTTCTGTATTGTCTTTAATTCATTGTACCAATTTTCAATCAAACTATTGTAAAACGGCCTTTCATACAACTTGCCGGCCGTTACATCGGCGTTAAGTTGCTTGTCGAGGCATTTTGTATGCCGTAACTCATACCTCAACAGATTGCTATTCTGCAAAATACCGGGCGTCTGTACGTTTTTTGCCTTCGCTTCTTTCGTTACATTATTCCGAATTCGGAATAATGTAACATTGCTTCAAAAGGTTTTATTTGCCGTTTCTTGCCATGTTTCAAATTTAATTTATCGTTTGCAACATCAACAAACCAGGCAAGCAATGATTTTGATTTCAACCATTTTAACGGCGTGGCGGCGGCATTTTCAATACAGCCTGTTTTCTGCAATTGCTTCAAAACATTATCCGGGATTGTGACTTTTGAAGTACCGTTTTGATCAAATTGTAAAATGATTCGTATGGATTTATATTCAAACCTGCAGTCTGTTGTTACGTTTGTATGGAAACATCGTGTTTTGCCGGTAAGAGTTTTGCCTGTTCGTTTCAGAAATAATAAAAAAAAGCGCTTACTTTGCGCGCGTATGATGGATGAATGGCTTCTCATACGATAGTAACTTATTTAACACCTTGAAAAAACAATGTCGTTTAGTATTGTTATCATTAGTTTACTTATACTGATCTTACTCATCTCTTACTTTAAGGTAGATGCGTTTATCTCTTTTTTGCTGGTTTCCATTGGCGCAGGTATCGCTTTGGGTATTCCGCTGGAGCGGCTGCCGGAAGCTGTTAACCAAGGCGTGGGAAGCGTTATGGGCAGCCTGACATTGATTATTGTATTGGGCGCTATGCTGGGTAAGCTGGTTGCCGAGAGCGGCGCGGCCGGGAAAATTGCCGGCGTGATGGTCGATTTATTCGGCGTCAACCATATTCAATGGGGATTGATGATAACAGGTTTTATTGTTGGTATCCCCCTGTTTTATGGCATAGGCTTTGTTTTGCTTGTTCCGTTGATTTTTTCAGTCGTCAATCAATATAAACTGCCGGCCGTATATACCGGTTTGCCGATGCTGGCGGCTTTATCGGTTACGCACGGCTTTTTACCGCCGCATCCTTCGCCCGTTGCTTTGGTGGCTCTTTTTAACGCCGATTTGGGAATGACCCTGTTATTGGGCATGTGCCTGGCCATCCCGGCCATTATTATAGCAGGGCCTGTTTTCTCCAGGACGTTGAAAAATATAAAATCGGGGCCTGTTACCTTGTTCAAACAAAAAGAAGATAGCGGACAATATGGTACTCCCGGTAAGGCCAACAGTTTGATAAGCGCCACATTACCTGTTTTCTTATTAATAATCAGCGCGATTATTCCATATATTTTTACCGGTTTGAGCGTGAAGGCCTCTTCTGTACTGGCGCTGGTTGGCGCACCTTCCGTAGTGATGCTGATATCGCTAACGGTTGCCACGTATACGTTGGGGCTTAAACAGGGGCGGAACATGAAGGAAATCATGGGCATTTATGTAGACGCAACGAAAGATATCGCTATGATTCTGCTGATTATTGCAGGTTCGGGTATTTTCAAGCAAGTGATGGAAGAGAGCGGGGTTAGCGAACAGTTGGCCGGCATATTCAAGCAACTGCCCATTCACCCGCTGGCTTTGGGCTGGCTGATAACGGCTATTATCCGCTTATGTATCGGCTCGGCCACGGTAGCTGCGCTTACGGCTGCCGGCGTTATTATGCCTTTGGTTGTACAGACCGGCGTAAATCCCAATCTGATGGTCTTGTCGCTGGGAGCGGGAAGTATTTTCTTTTCACATGTAAACGATTCGGGATTCTGGCTGTTTAAAGAATATTTTAACCTGAGCCTGAAAGATACATTCAAGTCGTGGTCGGTGATGGAAACCATTGTTTCTGTTGTCGGATTAACAGGCGTGTTGATATTAAGTCATTTTATATAAATAAATTAAATCAAATGAATTATGAGTACGTACAATGCAGACGAGCAATTTGAAAAATTAGGATTGAATTTACCTCCCGCGCCGGAACCAAAAGGCGTTTACAAACCCTGCCTGATTGACGGTAAGTATTTATACCTGTCCGGACATGGGCCGGTTCAAGACGACAAGTCGTTAATGACAGGCCGTATCGGAAAAGACGTCGATCAGGAAGAAGGCAAATTAGCCGCTCGACAGGCCGGTTTAACCATGTTGTCTACCATTAAAACAAATCTTGGCAGCCTGAATCGGGTAAAACGGGTAATCAAAGTATTGGGTATGGTGAATTGCACATCCGAATTTGAACGTCATCCTTATATAATAAACGGTTGCAGCGAACTGTTTGCCCAAGTATGGGGAGAAGACAATGGCGTGGGAACGCGAAGCGCCGTTGGTTTTGGTTCGCTTCCCGATAATATCCCTGTAGAAATTGAAGCTCTTTTTGAATTGAATGACTGAATGGTATACAATAAAGAATATAGAGCAGATAGACTCTCCGGCGCTTGTCGTATATCCCGATAGGGTTCGGGATAATATCCGGAAGACGCTCTGTATGTCCGGCAACGCAAACAAGCTTCGTCCGCATGTGAAAACAAATAAGATGGAAGAAGTTTGCCGAATGATGATTGAAGAGGGTATTACCCGATTTAAATGCGCTACAATTGCAGAGGCCGAAATGCTGGCAATTGTAGAAGCGCCGGATGTGTTGCTTGCTTATCAGCCGGCAGGCCCGAAGATCAGCCGGTTGATAAAGCTCGTCAAGACGTATCGGCAAACGCTGTTTTCCTGTCTGGTAGATAATGAGGTTCATGCCGAAGTTATCGATAAACAATGTATGGACGGGCATATAGCGTTAAACGTTTTTATCGACTTGAATGTCGGCATGAACCGTACGGGCGTTCATCCGGAAAAAGCGTTTCGTTTAGCAAAGAAGATACAGACGTTAACGCATCTTCGTTTAGTTGGGATTCATGGATATGACGGACATATTCATGATACGGATCTTGTTCAAAGGCAAAAAGCCGCCGATATTTCTTTCGGGCTGGCAACTAATCTGTTAGAGGAGGCGCAACCCTTGTTTTCCTGTCCGTTACAAATGGTGATGGGGGGCACGCCCGCTTTTCCGATACATATACGTCGGGATCATACGGAATGTAGTCCCGGCACATTTGTCTTTTGGGATTGGGGATACAATCAGGCATTTCCCGATATGGCGTATGATTACGCAGCGTTGACGATTAGCCGGGTAATCTCTATTATTGATACATATCATATATGTATCGATTTGGGATATAAATCCGTAGCGGCAGAAAACCCTTTGCCCCGCGTTCATTTCCTGAATGCGCCCGACGCCGTTCCTGTAGCGCAAAGCGAGGAGCATTTGGTGTTGGAAGTACCCGATAGCGGTAAGTATACGGTGGGGTGCGTGCTGTATGGAGTTCCGGTACATATCTGCCCGACTGTAGCTCTTTATGAAAAAGCTTTTATCATTGAAAACGGCGAAATGACTACTGCATGGCAGGTAATAGCCCGAAACCGTTATATTAACAATTAAACCCATATACAAATGTCTAAACCTTTAATAGCCGACATACATCTTGATCTTAGCATGAATGCGCTGGAATGGAATCGGGATTTACGCGAGCCGGTAACTGAAATAAACAGGCGGGAGGCCGGCATGACCGATAAGCCGGACAGAGGGAATGCTACCATTTCTTTTGAAGAGTTGAGAAAAGGTAACATCGGCCTGGTAGTGGCTACGCAGATAGGCCGCTATGTAGCCCCCGATAATCCCTTACCCGGATGGCATTCGCCGGAACAAGCCTGGGCGCAAACGCAGGGGCAGTTGGCCTGGTATAAGGCAATGGAAGAAAGCGGCTATATGACCATGATTCGCACAAAAGAAGAATTAACTAATCACCTGGCGTTATGGAATAACGGCGAAACGAACGGGGAGAAGCCCGTCGGCTACCTGTTAAGTATCGAAGGGGCCGACTCTTTTGTAACCGTCGGCCATCTGGAACGGGCTTATCAGTATGGTCTTAGAGCCGTAGGACCGGCGCATTATGGACTTGGACGATACGCTAATGGAACTGATTCGTCGGGCAGGCTTAATGAACGCGGACAAGCTTTGCTGAAGAAGATGGACGAACTCCGCATGATTCTTGATGTAACTCATTTGAACGACGACGCCTTTTGGCATGCCCTGGAGATATATAAAGGCCCGGTATGGGCCAGCCATAACAACTGCCGCGCGTTTGTAAACCACAACCGCCAGTTCAGCGACGAAATGATAAAAGCCTTAATCGAGCGAAACGCCGTCATAGGCATTGCATTAGACGCCTGGATGATGGTTGCCGGGTGGGTTCGCGGCGTATCTACTCCTGAAAACATGCATTGCAACCTGGAGATCATGGCTACGAATATCGACCATATCTGCCAGTTGGCGGGAAATACCCGGTACGCCGCCATCGGAAGCGATTTGGATGGCGCTTTCGGTACGGAGCAATGCCCGTATGACCTGAAGACCATTGCCGACATACAAAAAGTATCCGCCATGCTAAAGAAAAGAGGCTATACCGATCAGGACATAGAGGGTATATTCAGCGGCAATGTTATCAACTTTATGCGTTTGGCGTTATAAACCCAAAATCCCAATTTCAACGTTCATCCTAACGGACATTTTGGGATAATATGCAGGCGTCTTCTAAATTCGGCGCATACGATGGCGGTGGCAAGGGCTACGTTTAATGATTCGGTCGTTTCTCTGTTGGGGGGGAAATGAGGGATGAATAGTTTATTTGTTACAAGCGCTTCGATGGCGGGACGTATGCCATTGCCTTCGTTGCCCATAATGATGACGCCGGTATCGGACAGTTTTTCGGAATATATATTTGCGCCGTCTAAAAAAGCGCCGTACAGCGGAAACGATTGGTTGGTATAAGTTTGCAGCCAGGCTTCCAAATTGGCGTAATGCACCTTGACGCGCGCCAAAGCGCCCATGGCGGCTTGAACGGTTTTGGGGTTGAAGGCGTCGGCCGTATCTAAGCTGCATACGATATGCTCGATACCAAACCAGTCGGCCAGACGGATAATGGTTCCTAAATTGCCGGGGTCTTGTATGCCGTCCGAAGCTAAAACCAATTGTCCGGAAGGGTTGGCGTCTTTTAAATCATACGCAGGTTGTTTGAATACGGCAATCACATCCTGCGGATTTTTTAGCAGGCTGGCCTTTCTGATATCTTCTTCGTCGGCAACCAGCAACTCTTTGGCCGGTATGTCTCCCTGGGTGGCCATCCAGGACGGTTTGGCTATAATCAGTTCGCTGTCGAAAGCGGCAAGCATGTCGTTAACGCATTTGTTTCCTTCGGCGACAAATGCGTTATGCTCGTTTCTGTACTTCTTTAACGCTAAGGAGCGGATGTGTTTGATTTTATTCCTGCTAAGCATCGTTACTTCTTTTTTGCAAAGCAAAAGTACGTGATTTTCTCTAATTTAGACTACATTTGCGGGCGTAAATGGTTTAAGCATGAAAGGGATACTTCATTTATTTTATGTGATTGGTTTTACGTGGGTATGGGCGTCTTGCAGCTCGACGAAGTTTGTGGGGGAAGGCGAATATTTACTCGATAAAGTTGAAATCAAGACCGATAATAAACAATATAAATCGTCCGAATTAAGGCCGTATCTCAGGCAGCAACCTAATTTTAAGATATTTGGATTAATGAAGTGGCCATTGTTTGCGTATGGCTGGTCGGGGAAAGATGAAAATAAATGGATAAACAAGCAGCTTAGGCGAATGGGGGAAGCCCCCGTTATACTCGATACGGCGTTCATGCATGAATCTGTTGCCGAATTTAAACGTTTCCTCACCAATAAAGGCTATCCCAACGCCGTAATAACAGCTTCGGTCGATACGGCCAAGCGGAAAAAGGCCGTCGTATCCTATCATATTATCAGTCATGAGCCTTACGTAATACGCTCGTATAAAATGGAACTGGACGACCCTGTTATAGACAGCATCGCCCATTTAAAGCCGCCGCGCCGTTCGCCGCTGAAAGCCGCTTTTCTTTCGTCGCAAGACGAATTTATTCCGGTTGTGAAGGAAGGCGACCTTTTTGACAGGGGGTTGCTCGACAGGGAGCGACAGCGCGTCGCATCCCTGTTGCGCCGGAGAGGTTATTACCTGTTTAACCGCGATAATCTGGGGTATCAGGCCGACAGCTCGTTTAATCGGCATGCGGTTGATCTCGAGATGTTGTTGAGGCCTTACCGCGAAGAAATGCCCGATGGTACGGTTGTGGAGAAACCGCACAGGCAATACTACATACATGATGTAAGCGTATTGACCGATTATGATCCGCTCCGTCTGGAAGGCGGAGAACCTTTTACCCCTACGGATACGGTAAAAGCGGGGAATATAACGGTGATATATGGTAAGAACGGACGAAGTATCCGTCCGGGGGTATTAAGGAAAGCCAATTATCTTACGCCCGGTATGCCGTTTAACGAGCGGAATCTGGAACAGACCTATTCTTCTTATGTAGCGCTGCATGCCTTGCACAATGTGAATGTGCGCTTTAAGGAGTTTGAAGAGAATGATACCATGAAGCTTAGCGCCACCCTTGTAACGTCGCCGGCCAAGGTGCATGGTTTTGGGATAGACGTGGAAGGCACCAATGCGGCGGGCGACTTGGGTTATGCGTCCAGCGTTTATTACAGGCATCGCAATTTGTTTAAGGGAGCCGAAGCGTTTTCGGTCAGGATACGCGGCGCATACGAGTCGTTGTCCGGAAGCGCCTACGGATTTAATGATTACTGGGAAGTGGGGGGAGAGGCGTCGCTGTCTTTTCCGCGTTTCCTTTTTCCTTTCTTTTCAGAGCGTTTTAAGCGGAGAATTTTTGCCAATACGGAGTTTAAAGCGAGTTATAACTGGCAGACGCGCCCCGAATACGAACGGGCTATCCTGTCGGGCGAATGGGGGTATACCTGGCAGAACCGCGCCAATTCGCTGGCGCGCCATTCCTTTAGCCTGATTAATATAGATTATGTGTATTTGCCTGATATAAACCGGGACTTCCTTCTGTCGCTGCCGGAAGCGACGCGGCTGTACAACTTTAATAATCAGTTTATCGTAAGCTCGGGCTATTCGTATACCTTTAATAATTACAATCCCCAATACAGGCAGCGCAATACGCACTCTTTCCGCATTTCGGCCGAGTCTGCCGGAAACGTGCTTTATACCGTATCGTCTATCCTGCGCGCGGACAAAGGGGATGACGGACATTACAAACTGTTTGGCATCGATTATTCGCAGTATCTGAAAGGGGATTTTGATTTCAGCAAAGGGGTGGTAGTAGACGACCGGAATCGCCTGGCCTTCCATATAGGGGTGGGGCTGGCTTATCCGTATGGAAACGAGGAGAGGATTCCCTTTGAACGCCGTTATTTTTCGGGCGGCGCTAACAGCGTGCGCGGATGGTCGGTGCGCTCGCTGGGGCCGGGCGGCATGTCCAAAGATTCGGCTTCATTTGCCACGCAGGCGGGGGATATACGGATAGACGTTAATTTGGAGTATCGAACCAAATTGTTCTGGAAATTTGAACTGGGCGCTTTTATCGACGCCGGAAATATCTGGACAATCCGCTCGTATCCCGATCAGGCGGGCGGGAAGTTTAGCTTCAGAAAGTTCTATAAAGAAATTGCTTTTGCGTACGGACTGGGGCTTCGGTTGGATTTCGACTTCTTTCTGATACGCCTCGACGCAGGGTTCAAGGCATACGACCCGCAGGCGGAAGGCTCTCGCTGGGCTGTTATGCACCCGAACTTCGGCGATAATTTTGCCTGGCATTTTGCCGTAGGATACCCGTTTTAACCGGTTACCGATGCACGTATTTACACACTAATATAGAATGATATGAACAGACGACATTTTTTTAAGACGTCGGCCGCCGTTGTTGCGGCTTCGGCATGGACGGCGGGCGGCGCGACGGCCGATCCCGTTTCGGCCGCTCATCCGGCGGGAAAGAAGAAGATTGGTCTTCAACTTTACAGCCTGCGCGACGATATGGCGCGAGACCCGGAAGGGACGCTGCGCGAAGTGGCTAAAATGGGCTACAGCTTTATTGAAACTTACGGATACCGCGACGGCCGGTTTTTTGGCAAAACGCCGAAGGAGTTTGCCGGCTTTGCGAGCGACTTGGGCATGAAAATGACCAGCTCGCACACCAGCTTTCCGGTTTTTTGGAACGATACGGAAGAAAACTGGAACGCCGCAAAGAGGAATATGGAAGATACCAGAGAGGCGGGCAGCAAATGGATTGTACAGGCCGGCTATCCGGGCGGGCGCTATACCAGCCTGGACCAGGTGAAGAGGCTGGCCGAACTGTACAACCGGGTGGGCCAACTGGCCGGGAGCTTTGACTTGAAGCTGGCTTATCATAACCACCGCGAGGAGTTCAGGGCGATTGAAGACCAGATTCCATACCAGTTGTATCTGGAGCTGACGGAGCAGTCGCTGATGGCTTTTCAGATGGATATCGGCCACGTGGCCAACGAGATGGCCGATTACCGCATGTACCTCAAGCTTTATCCCGGACGCTTTGGCTGCCTGCATATCCGCGATACCAACGTAGCGACCAAAGTTGCCACGGAAATGGGACGCGGGCAGGTAGCGCTCGAAGATGTGTTTAATCTTTTTGCCCATGCCGGCGTGGAAGATTATTATGTAGAACAGGAGGAGTATAACTATACGCCGCTCCAATCGGTAAAAATGTGTTACGACTATCTGGCGGCCGCCCCCTTTGTGGCCTGGTAACCGCCGCCTGAACCTGAGAAAGTATTGAATATGCGCGCTTCAAGAGAAAAAATACTGATCCGTACCTCGTGGATCAGCACGGTGGGAAACGCCATCCTGTCGGTTGCCAAGATTGTTATCGGGTTACTGTCGGGCAGTCTGGCCGTGCTGGGCGACGGGATTGATTCGGCTACCGACGTTATTATCTCGGTTGTCATGATTTTTACCGCCCGCATCATGAACCGTCCGCCCAACAGCAAGTATGTATACGGATACGAAAAGGCCGAGAGCATCGCCACCAAAATCCTGTCGCTGGTTATCTTTTACGCCGGCGTACAGATGCTGGTATCCTCCGTCGGGCATATTTTTTCTCGCGAAGCGCGCGCGCTTCCCGCGGTAATGGCCATCTACGTAACCGTCTTTTCCATGGCCGGCAAAGTAGGGCTGGCCTTTTACCAGTATAAGCAGGGCAAGCGGATAAACAGTTCCATGCTGATGGCCAACGCCATGAATATGCGCAGCGACGTGCTGATATCCGCCAGCGTGCTGACAGGGCTCTTTTTTACCTTCATCCTCCAGTTGCCCGTGCTGGATTCCATCACCGGACTGGCCGTCAGCTTCTTTATCCTCAAAACTTCCGTCAGCATCTTTCTGGATTCAAACGTAGAGCTGATGGACGGCGTGAAAGACGTATCGGTTTACAACCGGATATTCGACGCCGTAGAGCGCGTTCCCGGCGCCTGCCGTCCGCACCGCGTTCGGTCTCGCCTGATTGGTAACCTGCACATGATAGACCTGGATATAGAAGCCGACGGCCATATCAGTCTGAACGAAGCTCACAACATAGCCAGCGAAGTAGAAAAAAGCATCAAAAACTCCATCGAAAACGTATACGATATCGTCGTGCACGTAGAACCCAAAGGAATACATCACCCGGAAGAAAAGTTTGGCCTTGATAAAGAAAGCCTTCCGGCTACCAGGCAGAAAGCAGCAGGCAGAAAGCAGCAGGCAGTTAGACGTCGGTAGCCGGAAGACGGCAATCCGAACCTTATCGGTCTTTCTGCCTTCTGCCTTCTGCTTTCTGCCTTCCGCTTTCCGCCCCTTCCGCTTGCCGCCGCCGTTCCGGATTCACTCCGCCTGGATGCTTTCCGCCGGGTTGGTGTTGGCGGCGCGGCGGCTCTGCAAGGTTACGGTAGCTACGGTAACGAGCGATACCAGGGCAAAGGCCGCCGCAAATACCCACCAGTACAGCGGCGCGCGGTAGGCAAAATTCTCCTGCC
>JAIRYL010000122.1 GCA_031267775.1 Tannerellaceae bacterium | reverse complement strand
AGTGGTTTGCGGATTTACCGCCCAAAACGAAGGATAACTTTTATTGGACGAAATGGCAAGCTGCCATATTCTTCTTTTTGAAAAAGAATAGGTAAGCGTTGCATTGGGGAATAAGACCCATTCGTTCCAAAGGGTCTTTTTTATACCGTTGTTATTATATTTTGAAATAAAATATTCGGCCTGTAACGATATATTAAAAGATAATTTATCATTTATTTCATTTATCGATTCGAAAAACAAAGTGGTTGTGTATTCATTTTGCAGACCGTCAATTCGTCTTGTTGAATCGGACGTATGCAGGCTTTCCTGATTAAAAAAATAGTCGACATTTGTGGATGATTTGTTATAACCGGCATTGTAAAAAAGAATTTATAACAAAATTCATTCAGGGAGTTTTTCAAAATTTCGACAGATAGCTTTAAAACCGGATGGTTACGGTTGCTATTTTATCGCCCAATGTCCAGTTGGGGCCTTGCCGGACAACGCGTATGGCTTCCTGATCGGCGGCGGGGCAAAGGGATTTTTTTATATCAAGGTCGTAAGGGCGGCCTTTGGCGTTGACCTTAAATGCTACCACTACCTGTCCTTTTGTATAGCTGCATTCGTCGAAAGCCGGAAGCGAGAGGTTTTCATACAGGTATTCTTTATAAGCCTCTTGGCCGGTTGCAGGTTTGGGTTCGCCTTTGATGGCGTTATTATTCAGAGGAGTAGGCTCCGGAACTGTTAAGGAATGACCGGACATTGAATCCCGGAGTTGAGACAATCCTTCTTCCTGCATGGAATAAGTTTCTTGTCGGTAGTCTGAAACCTGCGGGGAAGGCGGAGATATAACTTCTATCAGCAGATAACGACCTATCCCGATGCAAACCAACAGGCTGGCGGCGACGCCGGCGATTTGGATCAGCATAGATCGTACAGGCGTCTTTCGGCGGATAGTTTCTCTTATCGTTTCGACGCGCTTTAGATGATCTTCATCCTTTACCAGATCGTATCCCTCGATAGCGTCGGCCAGAAAAGGATCTTTCATAGCCTCCCGTTCGATGCGCTGCGCTTCTTTTCCTTTGCGAGACTGTGTAATGTAATTCAGGAAGTTCATACGTTCTGTTTTTCCATGCAAATTTTTAAATTTCGTTTTCCGTTCTGGATATAGCTTTTAACCCGGTTTAGCGTATATCCTGTCGATTCGACGATATCGGCATACGACATTTCGTCCATAAAAAAGCGAGCGATACTGATTCGTTGCGTATCGGGGAGCTTTTCCATACAGTTTTTTAACGCATCCATTCGTTCGTCGTCGTCGTTTTCGCTTAACAGATGCAAAACTTCGTTGGATTCCATATCGTATGTTCCGAAATCCGTCGGAATTTCCCTGATTTCTTTTCGGAGTATCTGCAGACAGTGATTTTTAATTACGCTGTATATCCATGTTCTGAAAACGGTTATTTCGTAACTGGAAATTTTAGGAAGCAGATTCTCGAATAACTGCATAACGGCGTCTTGCGCTTTGTCGGCGTCGCGTAAGTATTTCAGGCAGACGCCATACAATAAAGGAATGTACCGGTTGTATAATTCCCCGAAACAGTCTGTTTTCCCCGAGCTATTATAGATGGCCAACAATTCCTCGTCGCTCAGTTTCGATATGTTTTTCTTTCCGGATAACAATGGATTCTCCCGGGTAATTCATCCGGGCTATTTAAATAAGGAAATAGTTTAAAATAAACAAGGCGGCCAGTATATACATGGGGATCGTTATCTCTTTGCGTTTGCCGCTGAGGAGTTTGACCAGTACGCAAGAAAGAAGTCCCAGAATCATGCCGTCGGCAATAGAGTAGGTAAGTACCATCATGATAATCGTAAGGAAAGCGGGAAGGGCTTCCGAGATATCTTCCATGTCTATTTTTTTAATAGAATCTATCATCAATACACCCACAAGTACCAAAGCCCCCGTGGTAGCGGCTCCCGGTATTAAAAGGAAAACGGGAGCGAAAAACAGGGCGACAAGGAACAGTATGCCTGTAGTAAACGAAGTAAGCCCCGACCGGCCGCCTTCGGCTATACCCGACGCGCTTTCTACATAAGTAGTTATGGTTGAACAGCCTAAGGCGGCTCCGATTGTTGTGCCGATAGCGTCGGCCGTCATCGCTTCCTTTACTCTGGGAATTTCGCCGTCGTCCTTCATGATACCCGTTTTGGCGGCAAGGCCGACTAATGTTCCGGCCGTATCGAATATATTCATGAAAAGAAGCGTGAAAATAATGATCGCCATGTCTAATGTGAAGAACTCGTGAAAGTTGAATTGCCAGAAAGTAGGTTCTAACGAGTGGGGGATGGATACGGGCAGGAAGTTTTCGGGTATTTGCGTTACGCCTAAGGGAATACCGATTAGCGTACATATAATTATACTGAAAAATAAAGCGCCTTTTACTTTTTTAATCATCAGCGCGCCGCTCAGGATAATTCCGGTCATGGCCAATACGGAAGTGGGCGTAAATGGCCCCAACTGTACGAACGTGGCGGGATTCGACGTGATAATTCCGGCATTTTTCAGTCCGATAAAAGCGATAAACAGGCCGATACCCGCCGATATAGCATAGCGCAAATTCATGGGGATACTGTTTAATATAATCTCGCGGATATTGACAAAGGTTATCAGTATAAAAATAATCCCTTCTACAAACATGGCAGTAAGAGCAGTTTGCCAGGAATAGCCCATGCCCTCTACTAAGGTAAAGGCAAAAAAAGCGTTCAGCGCCATGCTTGGCGCCTGGGCAAAAGGAAGTTTAGCCATAAAGGCAAGTAAGAGCGTTGCAATGGCCGAAGCCAGCGCGGTAGCTGTAAATACAGCCCCTTTGTCCATTCCGGTAGAACCTAATATGGAAGGATTAACAGCCAGGATATAACTCATGGTAAGGAATGTGGTCAGACCGGCTATAAGCTCGGTACGGACAGTCATGGTTTGCTTGTCGAAACCTGCTAATTTCTGTATCATAATTAATTAAATGTCCATTTTATGGCTAATGTAGGAATAGCATAGAAGCCATTCCTGTTAGCAAAATTATACGTTAATTCAACTTCGCTGCCTATGCTCAGGTTAAAGGCGTCGTCTATGCCGCTTAGTTTGTTCAGGTTTATCCAGAATTGAGGTTCGGCCAGAAAGATAAAGTCTCCGGCGAGCGACTTTTCTCTCCACCAGTCGGCAAATCCGCTGAATGTGCAGAGTCCCTTTTGGGCAAAATGCAGATACCAGGTAGCCGTAAGCTGGAAATTATGCGGGCTGTCGTGTTTTTGTATGTATTTATACATGGGGGTAAAGGTGAAGCCTTTGCTAAAGTCGGGATGATTGTAGGTATAACTGACGCCTGCCAGGTAAGCGTTTTGAAGGGGGAATGACGCCGTAACCCCTCCGTTGTATTCTACATGGATGGATACCGGGTTTTTCCAGCATGTCAACTCCCTGGCAATTTCCCAGTATCCGGATACCACGCCTTCGCTTGCGTAATCCATATCGACAAAAAAGAACGTGCTGCCCCATTTGTCGGGTTTGAACATTTCTACGGTAGAGGTAAGCGCCGGGCGGTGGTTTAGTTCTTTATTATAAATAGAACGGCCAAGGTCATAGTGCAACTGGACATTTTGCGCAGTAGACAGGCACAAGGGCAACAGGATGAGGCTTTTTAGAATCAGGTATTTTCTCATGGATAACTTTTTTTGAATGATGAAGCCGCAAAAATAGCGATTAATAGTTAATATCCATCATGATCCCTATGGATTTGCCGCTAATTCGGGGGCATTTTCTATTATCCGGTTACGTACAAGCGCGCGGATAGCTTCGCGTATGTTGGTTTTCTCGGCAATGAGAATTTGTTCTTTAGCCGGGTCGAAAGTATTTTTGTATTTGCATTTGGTAATTTTGAATTGAGGCTTGTCCATATTTCCCGTTACGTCCAGTCCCAATTTGAAGGGGACGGGCGATTTCAAAACGGAGATATGATAATTAAACGTCATATCCAGATTATGCGTTCCGCCAACGGCTACTCTGTACCGGTCTATTTCCAGCAGGAAAGGAAATACCTCTATTTTGCTGTTTTTAATGGCCAGGTCTACGGAAACGCTGTCTATCACATT
>JAIRYL010000105.1 GCA_031267775.1 Tannerellaceae bacterium | reverse complement strand
TGTCTTCACTTGTCCAATAATTATCGTCATTTGACTGTGTCAATTGCGGACGGTCAAGATAGTCGTTGCAGCCGGCAAGGAAAAACAGGACAAACGAAGCGAATAATATTATTTTTGTTTTCATGTTGCTTTATTTTATATTTTTAATTTTACTTTTAAAAACTTAACTGCACCCCCACAGAGGCTGACTTAAACATAGGCGTACCGGCTCCCGTACGGCTGGCATTGTAGGTATTATTGCTGCTAAACATGGAATACCCTGAAATAGCCTCCGGGTCAATTGGCAATCCGCGAAGATTATCAAACGTAAAGAAGTTTTCGAGCGACACATAAATACGCGCCTTCGACAAATAGATTTTCTTCAATAACTTTTCGGGAACCGTATAACCGAATGTGATATTTTTTATTCTTAAATACGACATGTCCAACAGGTAACGAGTTTGGGTTTGCAAACTGTAACTGGTATTACTGCCCCCGTTATCCCATGGACGAGGATAAAAAGCATCCGTCCGGTCGGGGCGCCAATAATCGCCGGCTATGGCTTGCGGCATGGCGCCGTCGGACACATGATATCCGGGAATAGCCAACTGTCCCGATCCCCATATCTGGCGACTGCCTACGCCTTGAAAAAAGATGGAAGCATCAAACCCCTTGTAATCCGCTCCCAGACGGAAGCCGTATTCATAGCGCGGCGTGGTATTCCCTATTACTTTCCGGTCGCCCGGATCACCGAAAGTACCACGACCGGGAGTGATGTATCCGTCACCGTTTAAATCCACAAATTTGACATCGCCGGGACGGAATATTACTACGCCGCCGCCATCTTCAAGATAGGTTTGATAAACCGGATTGGTGCCTGCAAGCTGGTATGATTCTTTAGGGCTTCCGTCAATAATAATAACTGTTTTCTGGAAATTACCGCCCGGACCGCGGACAAAGTCTTCTTCCTGATACAATCTATCCGTTACATAGCCCCAGATATCGCCATAATGCGCCCCCGTAGACCAATTAGAGCCAATAGACCTGTCTTCCCAAGGCGTCAGGTAATCAGCCCCTTTTGTTACGCTGGTAGAAGCATCTGCCAATGTAGCCAGGCCATTTAGAGCTAATCCGTTGCTAAATCTATAATTAAAATCCAGCGTTATTTCCCAGCCATTGGTGCGAAGATTACCGTAGTTACCTTGGGGAGCCGACGCTCCATACGTATGGGGTAAAGCGTCTCCCGACACAATCATATTTTCCGTATCGCGGCGAAACCAATCAAACGATGCGCCAAATATATTCTTCCAGAACCGCAGGTCAACGCCTACACCAAAGTTTGTGATTTTTTGCCAGGTTATATCTCCCGAAACCGAAGCCGGCGCAGAAAAGCCCAAGTACCTTCCATCTGTTCCCAACCATGAAGTTTCAGATCGGGTTAATACCGGTACATACAAACTGTTCGAAACCGACTGGTCGCCCACTGTACCATACGAAGCCCTGACTTTGGCAAAGCTCAATACCGGTTCTACCGGGTTCATAAATTCTTCATTGCTTATTATCCATCCTCCGGAGAAAGACGGAAACCATTGCCATTGTACTCTGCTCGGAAATTTAGAAGAACCGTCATAACGCAAATTGGCTTCTACTAAATACCTGTTATCAAACGCATAATTAATACGTCCGAAAAAGCCTGCTTGAGTGTCCCAGTTAGCGTCTCCACCCATATCTTTTGTGCCGATAGCATAATTAAACTGTGGATTTTCAAAATCCAGCAAATCTGTTCTTGATGCCCAATGTTCAGCCCATTTATTAGCCGAACTGTTCATGCCAAGCATAACCTTGAATGCGTGCAAATCCGCTAAATTAAGGTTATAGGTAGAATATACGTTAAATGTATTATTGTCTATGGAACGTGAAGAACGACTAATAGAACTATTCGTTACGCCGTATGTCCAATAATTTATTTGATTGAACCTGTAGGCAGGCACTCCTCCCGTATCCGTCATATTTCCATCATCGTCCACAAATACCTGATTACCGCTTTCATCTACCCACAGTATAGGCGCATAGTAAGTATCTCCTCCCGTGAAAGTCGGGTAAGATTCTTCGCTGATATTTTCTTGCTTCGTATGTGCATAGTCAAACTGAAGATTCCAATCTTTGGTGAAGTTAATGGTCGCTCCGAAATTAACATTCATGTACACATTACGAAGAGAAGAGGTGGTTGCATTAGCAAGCTGATGAGCTGGTTCTTCCATTGGAAGCCCATGTTGGTCAACAGTACCTACAGGCATCAAACTTCCCCAACGGTAGGCATATAGCCACGGGTCATTCGCAATACTACCCTGGCTCGGATAGCGTTTAGTCCGATCGGAATAGATAGCGCCGCCTCGTAAAGTCAGGTATTTGTTTACGTCCGTGGAAACATTAACGGATGCATTGTACCTTTTGAAATCATCGTATTGTGCAGGTTTCACCAACCCGCTTTGTTCCAATAACCCCAGTCCGATATGATAAGCTGTTTTACCGGAGCGTCCATTGAGGGACAGGTTGTGCGTCATGCTCGGTGTCCAGTCCTTTACCAATGCGTCTACTGCATTGTAGGTACGTACTCCTAATTTATTACCGGAGGCATCTACATACCAGTCCCTGTTATACACCACGGGATCTGCAGGTTTAACCGTACTGCCATATTTTTCTATCCATGCCCTTGACCTTGCAATACTTTCTTCGTTCATTTTCCACATATTGCCGACGGCTCCGGTACCGGGATTTTCAGGATTGCGACTCCGGGCGGCATCCAAAACATATTGCAACCCATCTATCGTAGCCATATTTAATTCCTTCACTCTATTTTGCCACGAGAAATTATTCGAATAAGTTACTGTAATAGATTCTGTTTTGGCGCCTTTTTTGGTGGTTATCAAAATAACGCCAAAAGCCGCTTTTGAGCCATAAATAGAAGCTGAAGCAGCATCTTTCAAAAAAGATATTTCTTCAATATCGTCAGGGTTCACCAACTGAATACTGGGGATTTCCACATTATCCAGTAAGATTAATGGCGCGGAACTTCCTTGCAGGGAAGCAACCTGCCCCCGAATTTTCATAATCGGGTCGGAACCGATTTCACCGCTGGCTACTACTACGGATAACCCGGCTACAGCTCCCTGCAAACCGCGCCCGACGTCGGCAATAGGACGGCTGGCTAAGGTCTGTTCTACATTCACCGTGGCTACGGCACCGGTGAGGTTTTCTTTCTTCTGCATACCGTACCCCACTACGACCACTTCGTCCAGCACCTGGCTGTCTTCCTGCAATACAATCCGTACGGTTTCGGCAGCTCCTACCATGTACGTTTGCGCCTTGTAGCCCAGAAAGGAAATGGTTAATGTCACGCCCTGCCGTACGGTAATAGAAAACTTACCATCCATATCCGTCAGCACCGCATTAGTAGTACCTTTTTCAAGGACAGAAGCACCGGCAATCAGTTCTCCTTTTGCATCAAGAACCGTACCGGTCAAGTTTTTTGTTTGCTGTTGCGCAGCCGCAGGGGTAATGCACAACATCAACAGCAGGCATGCGCCTGCGAGAATCCCTGCTTTAGTCCAAAGCCGGTTCCTTGATTTTTCCGGTTTTTTAAAAATTTTCATAATAAAAAAGATAGGTTAATAAATAATACATTTGTTAGATAATTTTGTTTTTTCCTGTTTTTGATTGGGTTGTTTTTCATCATAGGGTTATAATTTTGGGTTAATTTTTGACATTCCGTACGGCAATCGGGCGCTCCATTGCGCCGTTGGAGTTCTCCATTGCGCCGCAATAGCTGTTTTCTTCCTGTATGCCGGTTACTGCTTTCATTTTTTTTGACTTTATCAGTCAAAAAATGGATGCCCACTAAGTATGAATATCCAGCAGTGTAGAAAGGAGAAATAAAACAGAGGGTATGAATTTGGGGAAGAACAGGGAAAAGACTGATAGAAAAACTAACAATTAGGAAATGAGGAAGCCTAATAAAATCAGTGAGGAAACAAAGATTATGAAAAGGGGAATGGAAGAGAGCATGAAAGAATAATTTTCAAATTATTCTTTTTTGATATAAAAAACAGAAAATCAATAATAAATAAATAAATTATACCTGATGAAATATCAGTATTTGTTTTTGAAACAAATACTGATAATAAATGATTTAAGTAAAAATTTGACTGATAAAGTTAATTTTGAGCTGCAAAGGTAAAAAAATGTTTTTAACTTTTTATGCAATTGTTAATAAAAAGTTAATAAATTTAAAAAATCGTTTTGCGTAGCAGGAAGATTTCATTATAAATAATTCACATGAAATTATTTAATCCTTTCATGATGTTTTTTTAGTATTGTCCGGTTCTAAAAAACCTTTTTTGATAACTTCCGGTTGGAATTTAGCCGGATTTGCTGTAAAGTATGTCAAGCACTATTGCATCCTGATTTTTTTTGCTACCTTTGTTGCCCGAAATAAAAGGAGGTGTATGTGGCTCTATGATTATTGTACAAATAAAAGAAGGTGAGAACATCGAACGGGCGTTGAAAAAATTCAAACGTAAGTTCGAAAAAACAGGTGTAGTCCGTGAATTACGCGCACGTAAAACTTTTGAAAAAAAATCCGTGAAACGCCGTGATGAAATTAAGCGGGCAGTTTACCGCCAACACATGCAGTTAGAAGAAGAATAAATTCCACTAAAAAGCCAAACCGGAAAGCAGGGTCAACGCATTAAAAATTGACAAAATCAGGAATTGTTGACCAAAAAGGCTCTCGAATGCTAATAGCTATTTGACGGACAAACATATAGATTCGTTTTTTTGTCGTATCTTTGAA
>JAIRYL010000186.1 GCA_031267775.1 Tannerellaceae bacterium | reverse complement strand
ACAAGATTTTACAGGTGATCCTAAAATCAACCTGTTACTATGTACAAACAACAGGAAAAACAGGTAGAACAGGAGATTGAAAAGATGGAAATTGTTTTCATAATGATATTTTTTCATATCTTCGTCATACTGCTAAATTATTGCAGAAAACAAATGTTACATTTCAACTTGACTGCTTATGAAAAAAGGAAAAACACCACTCTTCTTGATCCCGGTTCTTTTATTATCAGGAACAACAGGATGCGGCGGCAATGATCCGTATCCGGTAATCTCTCCTGTTTCCACGACGGAGCCTAAAGAACTTCCTGTTGTAAATGATCCGCCTCCCGATTCCCCTCCTCTTTATACGACGGAGCCTAAAAAAGTTCCGTTTCTATTCGGAAAAGTGTGGCAGTTGGATGGTATTCTTGATATGGAAACAAACTCGGTAAGGAAATTAGCGCCGGGAGACCATGCAGACGGCTATTCGATGTTGTTTAATTCCGACAGTACGGCTACCGGCAAAATCCTGGACACAGAGATACAAGTCAGCCTCTCCCGCCCATTCTTCCGTTTATCCGAAGCAAAAGAGGAAAACGGGGAAGCGCAGTTGTTTGCCCGGATAGCTTCCGGGATTATCGGTTGCGAGCATGTACCGGGGGATAGCCTGATGAAATTCTATAACGAAGACTATAAGACTTGTCTTGTGTTCAAACTTAAAAGCGTACTGGATAAAACAGGATCCATGTACTATTTTTTTACAAACAGACCTCAACAGGGAAGGTGGACAATACATGGCGACGCCAATGGCAATGGCAATGGCGGCGTTCTTTATGATGGCGGCGAACTGTACATCCCTGAGGATATACCCGACAGCTTTAAAAAACAGGGTATGAAAGTGAAATTCAATGGCGATGTTCAAAAGACGCCATACATTGAAGTGGGTACGGATCGTTTTATTTCAACAGAATCGTTTTATTTAATCAACTTATCTTCTTTAGACGAATTACTCTAATAAATTATTAACCATTAGTACTTCGTGGAAAGTAGTATTCCGCAGTATATGACGCACGGAATACAGATGATACAGATAATTTTAGGTAGTTTTGCATACAAATTAATAGTAGATGAAACCTTTTTTACACCAGATAGCATCCCTTTTTTACGATACATTCGGCACAGACGTCAGTCATTACGCCTTTGTATTTCCCAACAGGCGCGCGGGGCTGTTCTTTCAGAAGTATTTATCGGAGGTATCGGACAAGCCCTTGTTTTCGCCGGCTGTTTTTACGCTAAACGATTTGTTTCTGGCCATAAGCGGCAAGCAGGTGGCCGACCGTATTTCGGCGCTTTTTTCTTTGTATACCATCTATATAGAAAAAAGTAATGATACCGAGACTTTTGACGAATTTCTTTACTGGGGCGAACTGCTGTTGAATGATTTTGACGATGTAGACAAGTATCTGATAGACGCCCGCAAGTTATTTACGAATGTAACAGACTTGCGCGAAATAGAAAAGGATTTTAGTTTTCTGAATGAAACGCAAATAGCGGCTATCCGTTCGTTTTGGTCATCTTTCTATCCTAAAAACGATAGCGACAAACAGCAGCGCTTTCTTGCTTTGTGGGAAATACTTTACGAACTCTATGCGGCATTTAAAAAAACATTAGCAGAGGAGAATAAAGGTTATGAAGGAATGATATTCCGCGAGGTAGTGGAAAATATGGCGGAAAAAGGGATCAAAGAGTTGCCTTATCAACAGATCGTTTTTGTTGGATTGAACGCTCTTTCTTTAGTTGAAGAGAAACTCTTGCTGGAATTGCAAAAAAAAGGCCATACTGATTTTTACTGGGATTATGCATCAGATAAAGTAACCGACACGAATAATAAAGCGTCTTATTTTGTAGAGCGAAACAAACAGCTTTTCCCCTCCCGTTTATCTTTTGAAGAAACCCTTTCTTCCGAAACAGAGATAGAAGTAATAGGGATACCTTCGGCTATCGGACAAGCCAAACAAGTCTATACCCTGTTAGACAAATTATGTGCGACAACAAATTTTACAGCGGAGGAGGCTTTACGGACGGCTGTGGTTTTGCCGGACGAGCGCTTGCTAATGCCTGTGCTAAACGCTATACCGGAGCAAATCCGGCGTATAAATGTAACCATGGGGTATCCGCTGGGAAGAACGCCGGCGGCCTCGCTGATGGAATGTATTTTAGCCTTGCAAAAAAATATACGTTATATTGATCGCCGGCCTGCGTTTTATTTCAGAGACGTTTTACAGATATTAAACCATCAATATATTGCGGCTTCAAATCCGGAAGTAATTACAAGGTTAGTCAAGCATATTACGGAATTTAATAAAGTAACGATAGATTGTGCCGAATTGAACCAAACGCCTTTATTGGATATTTTATTTACGCCCGCCGTTGACGTTACCCGGTTGCCGGCCTATTTAACAAGCGTGCTGGAAGAATTAAACAAGCAAATGACCGCTGCGGCTACCGGCATGGAAGATGAAGAAACGCAAGCCTTCTCGCCTAAAGATATGGAACGGGAGTTTATATTCCACTATTTTACAACGGTAAACAAGATAACGGAAATGATGCGGAAGGCGCAGGTAGATATGGAGATTGATACCTACTTCCGTCTGCTGAAGCGAATAACCGATACGATTACCATTCCGTTTCACGGCGAGCCGCTTTCCGGGTTACAGGTTATGGGCGTGCTGGAAACGCGCGCGTTAGATTTTGATAGAGTTATTATTCTTTCGATGAATGAAGGAACTTTTCCGCAGAAGAAAACGGCCAATTCGTTTATCCCGTATAATTTAAGACGCGCTTTTGGCTTGCCCACTTACGAACGCCAGGATAGCGTATGGGCGTATCATTTCTATCGTCTTATCCATCGGGCAAAAAAGGTAAGTTTGCTGTATGATACGCGCAACAACGGTTTGCAGACAGGAGAAAAAAGCCGCTTTATCCACCAGTTACATTATCATTATGAAGAGCCGGCGCAAGAGAAGCTGGTCGTCTACAATGTATCGTCGTCAAAGGCTTTTCCTGTCCAAATAAAGAAAACAGACGAGGTGATGGAGCATTTGGCTTCTTTCCGTACAGGAGGAGAGAAAGCTATTTCGGCCAGCGCCATAAATACGTATCTGGATTGTCCGCTCAAGTTTTACTTTTTGGCAGTAGAAGGCGTTAAAGAAGAAGACGAGGTAAGCGAGACGATTGGTAGCGATGTGTTTGGCAGTATTCTTCATAAAGTAATGGAAGAACTGTACGAACCTTTACAGGGTAAATGGGTGACGGCCGATCTGCTCCGCACAATAGGGAAAGACAGGGAGGCTATTATCCGGTCTATCGCTCGCGCATTTGCCGGCTTATTCTTCAAGTCCGAGACGGTCTGTTCGCTTACCGGCCAGAATTTTTTGATTGGAGAGATGATTCGCAAATATGTAGAAAGGATAATAGAACAGGATGGTAAGTTAACCCCCTTTTATTATTTGGAGTCGGAAAAAAGGATGAAAGACCTGTTCTCCCTTTCGGACGGTTCCGGGATACAGTTAAAGGGCTTTATCGACCGCATTGACAAAGTGGGGGATTTAACGCGTATCATCGATTATAAGAGCGGTAAAGGATTACAGCATTTTTCTACCCTCGAAAGTCTTTTCAGCATAGAAGAAAAAGAACGTCCGAAAGCGGTTATGCAAGTTTTTATGTATGCCTGGATGTATAGCCGGTTGCCCGAAAACAGGGAAAAAAGCGTTCGGCCGGGCATTTATTACATGCGTACGATTTTTGCCGGCGACTTTGACGTAAGTATCTATCATCGCGTGGGAGCGAGAGAGAAGAAGAGGGTTGATTGCTTTTCGGATTATACCGAAGCATTTGAAGCGAATATGCGCGCCTGTTTAGACGAAATATTCGGAAAGGATACCCCCTTTGTTCAAACGCCGACGGGAAAAGCCTGCGTTTATTGCCCGTTTAAGAATATTTGCGGGAAATAGTTAAAAAAGAAAACCGAGAGAAAAACTCATCACATTGGTATGTTTATCTATGGAGAGGTCGTTTCCGCCGGATTTGCTGGAACGGTTGTCTTTAAAATCCGAATCTACCTGATTTAAACCAAATTCGTAGGTAACGTCGAAAAAGAAACGCCAGATTGTAACCCCCACGCCACACACAAAGCTTATTCCCCACGGCGTACTGTCGCTGACATATTTACGCGGCGAGTCGAAGAAATTGGATAAATAACTTACGTCATAGCGATATTTAATAGTAGGGCCTCCCATAAAGCTTAGTCCGTAAGGCCCTTCGTTTACTATTTTATAGCCTGTCAATACGGGCGCTTCTATCGACTTTACTTTATACGTTAACAGGTCAAAGCTACGCGCGGCAGCGGGCGCTTCCGCTCCGGAAGGAAGGTTGAAACGGATATCTCCCGAAGCATGTCTCCAGGATATGCTCGGCTGAACAAAAAACCTGTTTATATTGAAACGGCAAAAAGCGGCGGCTAATACGCCTACCTTGTATTGTAATTGAATATTTTCCGCTTTTTGCCCGTCAACCTCAATTGAATTGATAATCGGAAAGGTGGAATTAAGCCCTGCTTTAGCTCCCCAGTTAAACATCTTGTCTGCCACCTTTACTGTATTTTGCGCATATACCGACAGGAAGTACAAAAGAAATAATCCTGTTAAAAAGGCTTTTATCATGCTGTCTTTTTATTTGTTTTTCTTTACCGACCAGCCAAATTTACCGATACATTTGCCTAATCCATAATACTTGCCATGCGCATAAGCTAATGGCCCCGCTTTTTCCAAATCAAAAGCGCCGGTTGTTTCGTTCAGGTATTTTTCATCAGCTTTAATATTGACGACGTCGGCTATAAACATGCTGTGACTTCCCAAAGGCATTATCTCCCGCACCCGGCACTCTATACAGAGAGGAGATTCTTCAATGAGAGGCGCTTTTACTACAGACGCTTTACCCGGCGTTAGATTCATTTCCTCAAATTTAGCATGATCTTTACCCGAAGTAACGCCGCACCAGTCTGTAGCAAAAGCTAAGGATTCCGTTGTGAGGTTAATCACAAATTCCATATTTTTCATTAAAACAGGATACGAATACCGTTCGGGGCGGATGGAGATGTAGCACATCGGCGGATTTGTACAGAGCGTGCCTACCCAGCTTGCCGTAATAATATTAAATTCGGCGGGTTCGCTGCCGCAACTAATCATAACTGCCGGTAAGGGATAAATCATCGTTCCCGGCTTCCAGTCTGTTTTCATTTAATTACAATATCTTCTTTATTTATTTTACGTTCGCAATAACGGCATTTAACAGTGCCTTTTTCCTTATCTATTACATCAAAACGGGTAAGCATCGGCTCATTGTTGGTAATGCATTTTTTGTTATTGCATTTTACTATACCGGTAAGTTCGTCGGGCAATGTAACCGTATATTTGCCTATCACTTCATAATCGCGTATTTCATTCAGTATTACGTTAGGAGCAATGAGCGCTATGCGGTTTATTTCATCTTCTTCAAAGAATTTACCGGCAATTTTGATAACCCCTTTCCGTCCCATTTTTTTACTGTAAAAATTATTCCCAATCGTAATCGTGTTGTTCATCTTTTCCAATTCAAGCAGATGGGCTACTTTAAATAACTGGCCGGGCGGAATATGGTCGATAGCCGTTCCGTTTTCCAAAGCGGCTACCTGCAGTTCTTTTTTCTTTTGTGCCGACATAGCTTTTATATTAAATGATTTATACCTAAAACTTCACAAATAATCGCTTCGCGCGTAAACAGTCCATTCCGTGCCTGCTGAATAAAATACGCTTTCGGGTTATCGTCTACATCGTACGCTATTTCATTTACGCGGGGTAGCGGATGTAAGATACGAAGGTTGTTTTTGCTGTTTTTTAGCATGTCGTTCTTCAAAATATAGATGTTTTTTACCCGTTCGTATTCTTCCAAATCTGTAAAACGTTCACGCTGTACGCGGGTCATATAAAGAATATCCGATTGGTTAATGATTTCCTCGGTAAAGTCTGTATGTTCCGTATAAGGGATGTTTAGTTTATCGCAACTGTTTTTTAGTTCTTCCGGCATACGTAATTCTTCCGGAGCAATAAAATGGAAGGCCGGATTAAAATGAGACATTCCAACAATCAGCGAATGTACCGTACGTCCATATTTCAAATCGCCCACTATCGTAATGGCAAGGTTTGTCAGTTTTCCCTGCGTTTTTTGTATAGAGTACAAATCCAGTAACGTTTGCGAAGGATGCTGGTTGGCTCCGTCTCCGGCATTGATAATCGGTATGCCGGTTACCTCCGAAGCATAGCGCGCCGCGCCTTCCAGATGATGCCTCATAATGATAAGGTCTACATAATTACTTACCATGAGGATGGTGTCTTTAAGCGTTTCTCCTTTCGACGAACTGGTGGTAGAGGCGTCCTGAAAACCGACAACGCGGCCGCCCAGCCGGTTTACGGCCGTTTCAAAACTCAGGCGGGTGCGGGTGGAAGGTTCAAAGAATAAGGTAGCCGCTACCTTACCGTCTAACAGCGTTCTGTTTGGATTGGCCTCAAACTTGGCGGCATTCTCCAGAATACGTAAAATGTCTTCTCTGGAGCATTGATCGATGGAAACTAAGCTTTTACTCTTCATAGATTCTATTTATTTCAGATACTCCGCTACCTGTTCCGGCAGGTAGAACGTATTGTTTTTATCTACATAAACAATAACGGAGTTGAGCCTGATTTCTTTATCTCCTTTCTTACCTTCCGTCACGATATTTGTAAATGGCTTTATATTCAGTTGTTTCTTTTTATTCTTTACAACCAGCGCAGGAGAGCCTTTTTCTTCTTTAGCCGGAATAATCTCGCAGGTATAGTTTTTGAATACGTCCGTATGCCTGGCAAAGTTTTGCTTGGTTAACCTGTCCAGTTCATCTCTGTTAAAACCAAAAAGATTACACAGGTATTCATTCAGTTCAATATTCGTATGCATGCCCAAAGGTATATCGCCCTGCGGATGATATCCGGCAAGAAATACCTCTTCCCCCGTATGGCCTCCGGTAGTAAAACCAAAGCATGTTTTAGATGTGATCAGTTTAGAAATGAACGTATTCAGCGATCCGCTATAGAGCGACGGCTCGATACCTTCGGACGAACGTTCGTTTTCGGGGATGGGGCTGTTTTTGTAACTGCTGCAATGATATAAGGCTTCAAGCTCTTGTTCGTTCAATTCAAAACCCGCATATTCGCGGAATATAGGCTGCACTTCCGAAGCCGGTTGGCTGTTTAACTTCCCCACAAAACCTTCGGCGGTTAATTTAAATTGAGAGAAAGCATGAAAAAGCTGTTCTTTCGTAAGTTTATCGTATCCGCCGCAATGACGCACGCCCAGACTGATACCGCTGTTTCCATGATCGGGCGCGATAACGACGGCCGTTTCGCCGTCTTTGCGCGCAAATTCCAGAGCCACGCCGCAAGCCTGGTCAAAAGCAAGGAAGTCGGTAGCCATGCCTACCGGATCGTTTCCATGTGCCGCCCAGTCTATTTTGCTGCCTTCTACCATAAGAAAGAAACCGTTTTCATTCTTCGACAGTTTTTCAATAGCGATACGGGTCATTTCTGCTATGGAGGGTTGTTTGGCCGGATCGCGGTCGATATCGTACGCCATGTCACGATCGCCATATAAAGCCCACATTTTGCTGGACGTATCATTCCGCATACCGTTCAAATCATTTGCGTAAACGGTATATCCATTTGATTCAAGATACGTTTCATCTTCTTCGGATAATAAAGAAACGCCTCCGCCTATAACTACGCTTAAATCATTATGCGCCATTTGCGGAGCAATCCACTCATATTTACCCCGGTTGTAACTGTGCGCCGAGCAATCGGCCGGAGTTGCATGCGGAAACTCGCAGGTAAAGACTAATCCTCCGGTTTTATTATGCAGTAGTTTGCCCGCTTCCAATACGGTTGTCAGCGGTTGAAAAGCGCGCGCCGGATCGGTTGGATAGATATCGTTGTCGGGATCGCTTTCGGGATACGTAGAAACATAGCCTGTCCGGCTCGGATAACCGGTCATATAGCACGACGTGGTAGGGGCGGAATCTCCGATAGGAGCATTGGAAGAATGTGTGCGCACGGTTCCGCAAAGATAGGGATCGATGTTTAGTTTGGGCCGTTCGGGATTATTGTACCATTGCAACCATCGAGCGATAGAGACGGTAGCTAATGAAGTTCCATCCGGAATCATAAGAATGATGTTTTTAACCGGTTTAATTTCTCCTGTTTTTCTTGCTCCGTTTGCCGGCATAATAAACAGGGCGAACAAAAGTAAAAGCGTTATTGCCTTATTCATGCGTTATTGATTTATGTTTGTGTTAATTAGCATAATTGGATAATGTTTTCTTCAGCGAGCGTTAATTTTTCAAGGCCCGATTCGGTAACCCGGAAACTGTTCTCTATACCAACGGCCCCAACGCCGGGAATTACAAATTTGGGTTCCAGGGCAAAGACCATATTCGGCGCAAGCCGTTCCTTTGAACGCGGGGCGAGTACCGGCAATTCGTTTATCTGTATGCCGACGCCGTGGCCAACAAATTTAGCTTGTTGCTCCGTTCCCATGAAACAGGCCGACAGCCCTTCCCGTTCGGCCATGCGGAGAGACAGGTTGTACAATTCCGAGCAAGCTGTTCCGGGTTTGGCCATACGTTCTATTTCCTGTTGGATACAAATAGATACCCTATGCGCTTTACAGGCCTGTTCCGGCAGTTTGCCAACGGAGAAGACGCGCGTCATATCCGTTATATAAGCGGTATAGTTGCCTGCCATATCTACCATAATGGCCATTCCGTTTTTCAAGGCAGTCCCGTTAGCGCCAAGCGGCAGCGAGATAACCCCTTCGCCTCCCAAAGCAAAATCAAAAGGCGAAGGCGTCGCGGCATTATCGCCGGCTAAAACACTGCCCATGAATATATCCATATTTGTCCCGAATGAACGAAACAAACCGATAGAACCGTTTTGCCGCATTCGTTTTTCTATTTCGTATTGAAACTCAAGGTCTGTCATGTCCGGACGATAACAGGAAGGTATCTCCGCATACGTTTTGTCGTGCTGTTTGGCCGATATTCGGAACTGCTCTATTTCCCAAGGCGTTTTAATACTGCGCAAGGTACGCATAAGGGTCGTTGCGTTTGCCGTTTCTTTCGGATTGAATATGGCTAACAGGCGCATGTATTCATTATAAGTTAATTCATCCGCTTCGAGCAATAGTTTTTCCGGTTTCTTTATTCCTCTTTCGGCAAAAGCATCCGTTATTTGTTCGGGCTTGCGGATATATACCACTTGTTCGTCGCTTAATCCGTTTGGGCGTTTAACAAAAAAGAAAGGATCTCCGTCTGCCGGCAAATAAAAATAACCGCTAAAGATACGCCCGGCCATATAATATAAATTAACGTCTATAGACAACAGACATCCATCCGCGCCCGTTGCCTTCATTGCCTGCTGCACCCGGTTCCATTTTAACCGTAAATCGTCGGCTAACATCTTTTTTATCATCCCTTTGGCATTCTATTAGTATGAATATCTCCTTATCGAACATCAAAGATAATAAAATTGCCCGTATGTTTCATCTGAGGCGAATATGTTTTCAGAGGCGCCGGCGTCTAAAACCTGAAATCATAGCTTCATCACTGCCCCCCTGCGTTTTTTTGAGAAGGGAGTACAGTGTAGGTTAGATGAATAGCCGGCAGGGATATGTTTTATTCTGTTAAGAAACCTGAATTGTATCAATATGTAAATTCCGGGCTTTCGGGGCGGTTTTCCAGTTAAATCTACATAAATATTCATAACTGTTTATAATTTCCGAGACATTCGCTTTTTGACAGATTGGTTGGTTTTTGTTTGAAACGGTATCAAAGCGTCAGGAGCGATTAGGCGGCAACGGGGCTGTACGGGGGCGGTTTCCGGATGGTTTTTTTGCAAGTTTGGCAGGCGTCGTTTTGTAAAGCCATAACCTGTGGCTTGCTTACAGGTAGCATGATCCTTTGTAGATCCTTTGTAGATCCTTTGTGGATCCTTTGACTTTGAAAAATTTGTACCTTAGCGGTAACTTACTTATCTGTAAGTGGCGGGGAGCGTTTTTAACAGTTGTAACGGTATAGATTGTGAAAAAATTGAAATGCTCTGCGCAGGCGGCTTCCCGCCAACTCTCTTTCTCTTCTATCGATTCGATTTCATATTAAGTTGTTTATGTTTTATTGCGAGGGACTTTTCTATTCTATTGTAAGCATCGCCCTCCAATGGCTCGCCGGTAAAAACACTGTGTTCGGGCATAAATGTTAGACAGGCGAAACAGGAAGAATTTAATATCTGTAATTTAACCCGCTAAGTATCATTGATATATGATTTTCGTCTAAATTTGTTCAACGGCAATGGGGTGAAATTGTTTGGCGGATGTTATATTTGTAACCTTTTACTTCATTTAAACACAAATGCCATGACAAAGACAACAGAGCAGTTATTACACATTCTTGAACAATTTGAATTAACAGACAAAGCGGTATCGGCAACGCCATTCGGAAATGGACATATCAATGATACGCTAAAAGTAACAACAGATAAAGGGGAAGCTAAATACATTCTGCAACGTATTAATCATCATATATTCACGAATGTAGATATGCTGCAAAACAATATCCATATTGTAACTTCTCATATTCGTAAAAAACTGGAGGAAACCGGCGAAACCCATATCGACCGGAATGTATTGACCTTTCTGCCTGCCAAAGACGGTAAATATTATTACTTTGACGGAGACAGTTACTGGCGCGTATGCCTTTTTATTGCTCGCAGTAAGAGTTATGAAGAAGTAAATCCCGAATTATCATACGAAGCGGGAAAAGCTTTCGGGAGTTTTCAATCGATGCTTGCAGACATACCCGAAGGCGTACTGGGAGAAACGATACCCAACTTCCATAATATGGAATTTCGCCTTCAACAATTCTATGACGCCTGTAAAGAAAATGTAGCCGGACGGTTAAACGAGGTAATGGATTTGGTTGGCGAGATTGAAAAAAGAGCCAAAAGTATGTGCATACAGGAAGATTTATACCGTGAAGGCAAATTGAGAAAACGGATTAATCACTGCGATACCAAGGTGAATAACGTTTTGTTTGACGAAGATGGAAAAGTACTGTGCGTAATTGATTTGGATACGGTAATGCCCGGGTTTGTATTATCCGACATTGGCGACTTTATCCGTACAGGCGCTAATACAGGAGCGGAAGACGACGAAAACCCGGACAATGTAAATGTTGACATGGATATTTTCCGGGCATATACCCGCGGATATATGGAAACAGCCCAATCATTTTTAACGCCGCTCGAAATCAGTCTCCTTCCGTATGGAGGACGTTTGCTTACCTATATGCAAACGGTTCGTTTCCTGACGGATTACATCAATGGCGACACCTATTATAAAGTTCATCATCCCCGCCATAATTTGCAGCGTACAAAAGCGCAGTTCAAGCTTCTTCAAAGCCTTGAAGCAAATATGGAAAAAATGAATGACTTTATGAAACAATGGCTGTAATGTATGGATTAATTTTCACCTCCGGTTATTTCATAAAAACAAGTACGAAATCAGTATCTACTCTATAAGTAAACAAATAAGAAGCGGCTTGGGATGTACGCGTTTCCGTAATCGCCAAGTCGCCTGATTTTTTATACGGGAACGGAGCTATATGTATATGCTTTGCAAAATCTACCTCATGCTGTCCCATCATTTTAAATAACGCTTCTTTTGCACACCAATAGATAAGCAAATGGTCTGTTTCATTGGCCGGGTCTATCCGGCTATCTTCTTCAGGACTTATAAAACGGCTGCGTACTTTCAGTATACGATTGGCCCGATACTCAATATCAATGCCGGCCGGAGGTTTATCCAACAACAATACAGCCACATATCCTTTTGTGTGAGATATACTTATAAATAAATCTCTTTCGGGCAGATAAGGCGCGCCATTATCATGATAAGCAATAACCGTTTCTTTGCCCAACAACTCTTTCAGCAATACGCGAACAGCCAGCCATTCCGTTTTTCTGTTTTCCGTGCGCATTTTCTCCAGAAAAAGAAGGTATCTGTCTGTTTGGGTAAGCAGAGAAAGTAATTCATCAGCGCTTTCATTTACTTTCCAAACCCCCATGAGAGGAACTATCTGCTTTAAATATAGAGGCATTGCTATTTCCAATTAAAAGACTGGATAAGTTCAATAATATCGTCTTTCAAATACTGCGTAACCGGAGCAATTGAATCGCCATCCGGAGGCCGGCTGTTATATAACAAAGAACCTCTAAAGAAGTTAGACATACTGTCTGTCAGCGTAAACTGGACAGGCGAAACAGACGCTCCATCCAATAGATATAAACAGGCGTAAACCCGTTTCTCAGGGTTATTGTATGCTTGCTCTGCAATGGCATGAGCGTCTTGCGACTGTCTGACTACGAACTTGCGCGATTCTTCCATGGCAACGCTTAGCGTAGAAGGCTGTATGGCCAGGTAGCTGCAATAGATTTTTGCGCCCAATGAGGGATAAGACAAATTAATCCATCCTGCCGGATCGCCGACAGGCGGAAGTTCTATTTCTGATAAGGAGGATATATTAAACAGATAAGGTAATTCATTCAGCGGCAGTTTCTGATAAGATGGAGCAGGCGGTTCCATCCGAAAATAGCCCCGCGGTTTTGGAACGTACTCCGAGCAGGATAAGCATACGCCCGCCAACAAGGCAGATATTATTGTCCGTTTAGGCATCGTTGACTTTCTTCTTTTTTCGAATCGGAAATTTTTGTAAACTTAACCTTTTGAATACGTCGATTGTCTACTTCCAATATTTGGAAACGATAATCATTGTATTCAATGATTTCTTGCCGTTTGGGAAAATCCCCTTTTAGTTCAAGCAACAGGCCGGCCAACGTTTCTACGTCATCCGTTAATTCTTCAAATTCAGACGGGTCGCAATCAATCACGCGGAAAAAGTCTATTAATGGAATTTTAGCTTCAAATATCAGGCTGCCGTCAGCCAGACGGATAAACTGCCGTTCTTCTTCGTCATATTCATCGGATATATCGCCCACTATTTCCTCCAAAATATCTTCCATAGTTACAATACCGGATGTTCCGCCAAATTCGTCGACTACAATCGCCATGTGGATTTTATTTGTGCGAAATTCCTCCAGTAAATCGTCTATCTTTTTTGTTTCCGGCACAAAATATGCCGGACGTATCAAGCTTTGCCAGCGAAAGGTATCCGGCTTATCAATATAAGGCAGCAAATCTTTTATATAAAGGATTCCCTTGATATTATCTTCCGTTTCGGCAAAAACAGGAATACGCGAATAGCCCGAATCAATAATAACCTGTATCACATCGCGAAAAGGAGTCTGTATTTCGATATCCTCCACATCCAAACGGGAAGTCATAATTTCATTGGCGGTCTTATTATAAAACTTGATGATTTCTTCCAGCATTTCTTTTTCTTCCGGCGTCTCTTTCGGCGTTAACTCAGACGCCCTGGATAATTCATCAACAGATACTTCATGTCCTTTCTTTGCCAACGCTTTACTTATTATAGAAGTTGAGGCAACCCATAATTTTGATAACGGACGGTAAACAATCTTCATTTTATATAACAGTACAGCAATACACAAGCCTGTTATTAGCCCTACCAGTAGCGGTTGTATGGTAGCCTGATCAAATAAACCCGATAAAAAACAGTCTGAGTCCAAAGCGAACTATATTAGTTAAACAATATCAGAACGGGAGGTCGTCTGCGTCATTCGTTTCCAAAGGTTGAACGGGTTGGGAAGACTGCGTATGCGGAGCGGCGTCTGTCGCCTGCTGAACCGGACGGGCTGTCTGCGCAGTATTAGTCTGTCCGTCTTCGCGCCTGCCAAAGCTAAAAAACTCTACTCTGTCGGCATGGATTTCTGTCAGATAACGCTTAATGCCTCCTTGATCGTCGTACGTGCGGGTGCGGATTTTCCCTTCCACATACAGACTGGATCCTTTTTTCACCCATTTTTCGACAAAGGCTACCTGCTCGCGGCGGACAACGATAGAATGCCATTCCGTACGGTCGGGCACAATCGTGCCGTTGGCCAACGTATATCCTTTGTCTGTGGTAGCCAACGAAAAATTCGCTACCGCCGCGCCGCTGTCAAAATAACGCACATCGGGGTCTTTCCCCACATTCCCTATCAATATCGCCTTATTCAATGACATAATCTGTTCTCCTAAATTTTGATACGCAAAGAAAGACAAATTCAATCATTTTGCAAAGAAAAAAGTAAATGAATATGGTTGTATCCATAAAAGCGTTGATTTATATGTTCTCATTACGCTCTAAAAGTGCGGGAAGGCAGTATACGCCGTTTTTTTTCCTAATTTCCGATTACTGAATTGGTTAAATAAATTAAAACAATAGGTATTTACATAAATAGTTCGTTCTTTTGCAAAAATTTGGGGGATTTATACCCCTGCAAGTTTCTTTGATTTGTTTAACAGTAATTATAGCATACGTCTGATGGCTGAAAATAAAAAGGTTAATTCCGTTTCTTTTTTTAATTCCCGTTTTACTTCCACGATTAGTATTGCTTTAGTTCTTTTTCTTTTAGGACTGATTTTTTTATTAGGCCTGTTGGGGAATAAATTATCTAACTATGTAAAAGAAAACATCTCTTTTTCAGTAATATTAAAAGACGAACAAAACGAAGCTGAAATCAAACGTATCCAGAAAAACCTCAACAATCTGGCCTTCATTAAGTCTACCGAATATATCTCGAAAGAACAGGCTGCAAAGGAATTGGAAGAAGAACTTGGCGAAAATCCCGAAGTTTTTCTCGGTTATAACCCGCTGCAGGCGTCTATTGAAGTTAAACTTTATTCCGAATACGCCAATCAGGACAGTTTGCAGGTTATAGAGCGAAAAATCAAATCATATACTTCCGTTTCAGAGCTTTTATACCGTAAAGACATGATGCAGATCGTAAACGAAAATGTGACGCGGGTAAGCGTTGTATTGCTTACGCTGGCGCTTATACTCATGATCATTTCATTTGTGCTTATCAGTAATACGATTCGACTGCTGATATACTCCAAGCGATTCCTTATTCACACGATGCAATTAGTTGGAGCTACTGCCGATTTTATCCGCCGTCCATTTATCAATTACAATATCATAAGCGGTATTTTAGCTTCCATGCTGGCAATATTGATGCTCATCGGCGCGTTATACTATCTGCAAAACGAATTGTCCGGATTTGTGCAAATGCTTGATACAGGCTTACTGATACTTGTATTTCTTTCTGTCTTTGTAATGGGTATTCTGCTTTCGGTAATAGCTACCTGCCTGGCTGTAAACAAGTATCTGTGCATGGACGCTGATAAAATGTATTATATATAAAACATAGATAACAAATGAGTAAAGAAGATTTTGCTTTTGGTAAAGAGAATTTTATACTGATAGCTATTTCGGTAGTAATTATAATTACCGGTTTCGCATTGATGAGCGGCGGCGCCTCTGAAGAAGGCGTATCATTTAACAAGGCGATATTCAGTACGCGCCGGATTGCAGTGGCGCCTGTTGTTTGTATGATTGGTTTTGGATTAATGATAGTCGCTATTTTAAAGAACAGTAAAGATAAAAAATCAGTCTGATGAATACTATAGAAGTTATCATTATTGCTATAGTAGAAGGACTTACAGAATTTCTTCCGGTATCGTCTACCGGACACATGATCATAACGCAGCATTTGTTGGGTATTGAAAGTACAGATTTTGTAAAAGCGTTTACCGTTATTATTCAGTTTGGAGCCATTCTTTCGGTAGTATGTTTATATTGGAAACGTTTTTTCCATTTGAACAAAGGAAAAGTTACCGGCTTAAAAAGTTTTCTACACAAATATGATTTTTATTGGAAACTGTTGGTCGCTTTCATTCCTGCCGCTATAATCGGTTTCCTTGGCAGCGATTTTATTGACGATCTGCTTGAAAATGTTTGGGTAGTGGCGTTGATGTTGATTATTGGCGGCGTATTCATGCTATTTGTCGATAAATTATTCAACCATCCCGACACGGCTGAGGAAATGACGGAAAAGAAGGCATTTTATATCGGATTGTTTCAATGTATCGCTATGATACCGGGCGTTTCGCGTTCTATGGCTACGATTGTAGGAGGTATGACGCAACGCTTATCGCGCAAAACAGCCGCCGAGTTTTCATTCTTTCTGGCTGTTCCCACCATGTTTGCAGCAACCGCTTACAAGGCTCTTAAACTCTTTCTGGAACCAGGCGGATCAGACGTATTAAGCCAAAACATGCCGGCATTGATTATTGGAAACGCAGTAGCTTTTATTGTTGCTATGCTTGCCATCAAATTCTTTATCGGATATGTAACTACATATGGCTTTAAAGCATTCGGTTACTATCGTATCATAGTGGGAGGCGTTATCTTAATATTGATGTTAACAGGATATAATTTACAGATTATTTAATGGATTTTTTTTCAGGAGAGATACTTTATTTCAATAAACCGTTAAAGTGGACCTCTTTCGATTTGGTAAATAGATTTCGCTATAAACTATCGCGAAAACTGGAGGTGAAAAAAATAAAAGTTGGACATGCCGGAACATTAGATCCGTTGGCTACAGGCGTTATGATTCTTTGTACGGGAAAGGCTACCAAGCGTATTGACGAGTTTCAATACCAAACAAAGGAATACGTGGCAACGCTTAAACTGGGAGAAACAACCCCCTCTTTTGATTTGGAGAGAGAAGTTGACGCCGTATATCCAACAGAACATATTACCTGCGGGAAGGTGAAAGAAGTTCTTAAACAATTTACGGGAACTATTCAACAAACGCCGCCTGCTTTTTCGGCCGTAAAAGTCAATGGCAGAAGAGCGTATAAATTCGCCCGTAAAGGACGCGACGTTGAACTTAAACCCAAAACGCTGGTTATAGACGAATTGGAACTATTGGAGTACGATATGCCCGTTATTAAAATAAGGGCGGTTTGCAGTAAAGGAACCTATATCCGCGCATTAGCCCGCGATATAGGCCAGGCGCTTGATTCGGGCGCACACCTGATGGCGCTGGAGCGTATACGTATCGGCGAGATAACGCTTGACAGGTGCATGAATCCGGAAGATATCGACTCCTTTTTAGATAGTATCAAGATAGAAACAAAAGAAAACATATAATTATGAAACTGTCAAAATTTAAATTTAATCTACCAGACGAACTCATTGCGCAGCATCCATCCAAAAACAGAGATGAAGCAAGAATGATGGTTGTTCACCGTAAAACAGGCGAAATTAAACATGAAATATTTAAAGATATTTTGAATTATTTCGGCGAAAAAGACGTGTTTATCTTTAACAACACAAAAGTATTCCCGGCGCGATTATATGGAAACAAAGAAAAAACAGGCGCCCGTATTGAAGTTTTTCTTCTTCGCGAATTAAATAAAGAATTACGTTTATGGGATGTGCTGGTAGATCCGGCGCGTAAAATCCGTATCGGAAACAAACTGTACTTTGGCGAAGACGATTCGATGGTGGCCGAAGTAATAGACAATACGACGTCGCGCGGACGTACGCTCCGCTTCTTATTTGACGGGAATCACGACGTGTTTAAAAAAACGCTGTACATGCTGGGTGAAACGCCGCTGCCCAAATACATAGACCGTCCGGTTGAACCGGAAGACGAAGACCGCTATCAAAATATTTTCGCTTCCGAAGAAGGAGCCGTCGTCGCTCCGGCAGCAGGTTTGCACTTCAGCAGGGAATTAATGAAACGCCTGGAAATAAAAGATTGTCGGTTTGCGTTTTTGACAGTTCATTCCGGCTTGGGAAATTTCAGGGAAATAGACGTGGAAGACCTCACCAAACACAAAATGGACTCCGAACAAATGAAGGTGGACGCCGAAATTGTCAGAATCGTTAATAAAGGAAAAGATGAAAACCGTCAGATCTGCGCTGTAGGAACGTCGGTTATGCGGGCTGTTGAAACGGCGGTAAGCACCGACGAACGTTTAAAAGAATTTGAGGGATGGACCAATAAGTTTATATTCCCTCCATATGATTTCGGCGTGGCAACCAGTATGGTTACAAATTTCCATTTGCCGCTTTCCACATTGCTGATGATGACAGCTTCTTTCGGCGGTTACGATTTAATTATGGAGGCCTATAAAACGGCAGTCAACGAGAAATATAACTTTGGCGCTTATGGCGACGCCATGCTAATTATTTGAAAAAAAAGAACAGATGGCAACCGCTTATCTGAGTATTGGAACAAATTTAGAAGACAAAAGGAGAAATATGACAACAGCCGCAGGGTTGTTGGCTGAAAGGGTGGGAGAAATTCTCGTCCTTTCAACTTTATATGAAACCAAACCTTGGGGATTTGAATCGGAAAACACATTTCTCAATGCTGCCGTTATTCTTGAAACCCGGCTATCCCCGCTGGAATTACTTGATATAACCAAACAAATCGAGCTGGAAATGGGCCGAAAAGAAAAAAGCGACGGTATGTACAAAGATCGTATAATTGATATAGATATCCTTATGTATGAAGACGTTATTATTCAAACAGACGAATTAACAATCCCTCATCCGTTGATGCATAAACGAAATTTTGTATTAGCGCCTTTAGCCGAAATCGCCGCTACGCTTACACATCCCACACTGAAAAAAACCATCGGCGAACTATATTTTTCCCTTCCCACAGTATAGTTATTTTAAAAAATTACCTATATTTACCCCCGAATTGATGTGGACAGATTTGAAGCGCTTGCAACCACAGGAAAAAATGCTAAAAACAAGAAGTCTTTTCCCTTTCTATTCTCAGGCAAGTTTATACAATCCTCCCTTTCAATTCAAAAAAACAACAGCCTTAAAGTCAATTAAGACGTTAAGATATTAAAATCTATTAAAGAAATGAGTTATTTATTTACCTCCGAATCGGTGTCTGAAGGACACCCCGATAAAGTAGCCGATCAAATATCGGATGCTTTGCTTGACGAGTTTCTCGCCTACGATCGAAACTCAAAAGTAGCTTGCGAAACCCTTGTTACAACCGGACAGGTTGTTTTGGCTGGAGAAGTTAAATCAAGTGCATACGTAGATGTACAAGAAGTAGCGCGTCATGTGATTGAACAAATTGGCTATACCAAAAGCGAATATCAATTTGAAGCCAAATCGTGCGGCGTATTTTCATCCATTCACGAACAAAGCGGAGATATAAACCGCGGCGTAGAACGTAAAGACCCATACGATCAAGGCGCCGGCGATCAAGGTATGATGTTTGGTTATGCAACCAACGAGACAGACAACTATATGCCTCTTGCATTAGACTTGTCGCATAGTTTGCTGCAAGAATTGGCGTCTATACGCAAGAATGAACCGGAATTAATGCCTTATTTGCGTCCGGATGCAAAAAGCCAGGTTACGATTGAATATCAAGATAACGGTTCGCCCCGCCGGATTGATACAATTGTCATCTCTACGCAACACGACGAATTTATCGAACCGAAAGGAATTACGCAGGAAGAAGCCGATACCGCCATGCAGCAACGCATTACCCTTGACGTAAAGAATATCCTTATTCCCCGTGTAAAAGCTTCATATCCGATTCATGTACAGGCCTTATTTAACGATCATATTACCTATCACGTTAATCCTACCGGAAAGTTTGTTATTGGCGGGCCTCACGGAGATACGGGATTGACAGGGCGGAAGATTATCGTAGACACGTATGGGGGCAAAGGTGCGCATGGCGGTGGCGCCTTCTCTGGTAAAGACCCTTCGAAAGTAGACCGTTCGGCTGCATACGCAGCCCGTCATATTGCAAAAAACCTGGTTGCGGCAGGGGTTTCCGACGAGGTCTTGGTGCAGGCGTCTTATGCTATCGGCGTAGCTCGGCCCATGAATATTTTTGTTAACACGTATGGACGTTCAAACGTGAGCCTTAGCGATGGTGAAATTGCAGATAAAATCGGACAATTATTTGACATGCGCCCTAAAGCCATTGAAGAACGTCTGAAATTACGTAATCCAATCTATTTGGAAACAGCTTCATACGGACACATGGGACGTAAACCGGAAATAAAAACAAAAACATTCAACTCGCGTTATAATCCTGTACCGGTAACAACGGAAGTGGAATTATTCACCTGGGAAAAATTAGATTATGTTTCAAAAATTAAAGATCTCTTTAATCTTTGAAACGTTGAACATTGAAACGTTCAGAACGTCCGACCTCAACAGTATAAATCAGCGATTCAGGCGTTGTCGTATGCTGCGCGAAGCCGGCGTTCAACTTTCAACTAAATCATCCTGTCGTTCTCGGCTTCTTTAACTTTCTTGAATAAATCGGAAGCGAAAATAAAATCGTTCAGGGCTTGATTGTTTGAAGTCATTACCTGACGTCTATCGCCTTGCCACTCCTTTATACCTTCTTTAATAAAAACTATATTCTCGCCGATATTGATAACGGAGTTCATATCATGCGTATTGATAATCGTTGTCATTTTATATTCCACCGTAATATCATGAATAAGATCGTCAATCAGCAAGGCGGTCTTCGGGTCTAATCCGGAGTTAGGTTCATCGCAAAACAAATAGTGTGGATTTAGCGCAATAGCGCGGGCTATTGCCGCCCGTTTCATCATCCCGCCACTTATTTCGGATGGATAAAGATGTTCGGCGTCAAGAAGATTGACGCGTTCAAGACAAAACGTTGCCCGTTTTTCGCGCTCTTTATAAGAATCTTTGGAAAACATATTCAAAGGAAACATCACATTTTCCAAAACAGTCATACTGTCGAACAAAGCAGAACCTTGAAACAACATACCCATCTCGCGACGAAGTATATTTAACTCCTTCTTTTTCATTCCAATCAGTTTTCGGCCATCATAAAAGATCTCTCCGGAGTCGGGTTGTATCAATCCGATAATATTTTTGAGTAAAACCGTTTTTCCCGATCCGCTCCGTCCAATAATCAGATTCGTTTTACCGGTTTCAAAAACGGCGTTGATCGTATGCAAAACAATTCGTTCGTCAAATGATTTGGTAAGATTTTTAACTTCAATCATTTTATGTAAGCATTAAGTGGGTTAGAATTACGTCGGCCAGCAAAATCATAATACTGCTCATTACAACAGCATTCGTACTGGCTTTACCAACGTCGAGGGCGCCGCCTTTTACATTGTAACCATAATAGGCTGCCGTCGACGATATGATAAAAGCATACACAACTGATTTTATGATAGAATACCAAATGTAAAAATGATTAAAATAAAATTGCAATCCATATTCGAAGGAAGACGGCGTCATTCGCGTATCCAGGTAACTGGCGCTGATTCCTCCGATTATCCCGGTAAACATGCTAAAGATAACCAGTACGGGAATAAACAGCATCAGGCCCGCTATTTTAGGCATAATAAGGAAATTCGCCGAATTGACGCCCATAATCTCCATGGCGTCGATCTGTTCGGTAATCCGCATGGTTCCTATTTCCGAAGCAATATTGCTTCCTACCTTTCCAGCCAGGATCAAACACATAATAGAGGATGAAAATTCAAGCAATATAATCTCGCGCGTCGTATATCCTATTGTAAATTTAGGAATTAACGGCGACGCTATATTCAACGATATCTGGATAGCCGTCACCGTGCCTATAAAAATAGATATAATAATAACAATCCAAAGCGAATCAACGCCAAGCTTGTATATTTCTTTGATCAGTTGTTTGAAGAACATACCCCAGCGATCGGGAATAGCGATAGCTTTTTTTATCAACAGCACATATTCGCCCAAACCGTGTAACGACTCATTCATACTAACGCCTATTAATTAAGAGGACAAATATAATGATAAAACCTGAATATCAAGCAGACGGATAAAACGCAGCCATTCAGGGAGAAAAATAACCTCTTGAAAATAAACGAGATAAATGGCTTGTAAAAATAAATATTCCCGGCTAAATCCGCGTCGGCCTGACATTCTTTATAAAGCAGGCGACTTATTTTATAAATTCAGGATGTTTTCTATATACATTCTTTGCTTTTCCAGAAAAGCAGCCCGTAACATCTCATTCGACCGGGTTATCAGTACGGAATATTTTTTTATGGTATTGAACCATTTTTTATGAACTCTGGCAAAATGCAGGGAGTTGATGGTATAGATTGGATCTATGGTATAGATAAAAAAGTGCGATGTTACCGTATCGTCGCAGGCGTTATAAGCGCTGCTGACTTTCAGATTCAAACTGGATAGATAAATATCCATTCTGCTTCTTTCTTTATCAATGACGCCGGTACTTAAGATTGTTTCGAACCAGTCAACCAGTTTGTTGAGGTCTTTTTTTATTGATTCAAGTTCCTTGTCTGTTATCAGTTTACAATTATAATAGTAGCTAATCTCCTTTAATGTTGATAAATACATATTTGAATCCAAAATATACGTAATGTTTCCGGTATAGACGGCAGACGCTATGATCTCTTTTTGTAAGGATAAGATTCGCGGAGGCATAATAGCGTCTTTGAAATGGTATTTGATTGAATTGGTATGACTGTGATGCATCCATTGGTAGTAAGAAAACTTGAACAGGCGCTCAAAAAAGACTGTAAATAGAACCGGAATATGATTCAATGTTACAAATGATTCAACATAAGTTGCTTTATTCGACGCCAGCATAAGCTTATGATAATATGAAAGCATCCGGTAAAAAGATTCTTCGGGACTGTTGGAATTATCAGACTGGAGAATAAAACTGGCACGATGCATATCGCCATGATCCAATATCTGGTCTATTGAAAAATTCAGTTTATCCGACAGTTTAAGAACTTCCGTAATTGTAAAGGGGATTTCGCCCTTTATCCTGCGATAAACAGATTTATTGCTGATACACAGAATATCAGACAAATAATTCACAGGATTAATATTCCTGGGAATATTCTTTAAAATTTCGGAGATAACAAGTTTATTAATTTTATCCATCAAAAACGGCGTCAAAGTTTATATACAAATTAATTACAAAAATATAATCTATTTACACTTATTTCAATTTTTAGGACAAAAATAGCATATATAATTGTTTTTTTTATATATAATACATCATATATGACTTTTTTTGTTCCAAAATATACCATATATGTCATTATATGTAATAAATAAGCCGTGTAAAAGACTTTTTGTTCAAATAAAAAACAGCGTTTCCCTTTATATGTACCCATATTTTATATACAAAAAACGAAAATGATTTACTTTTGTCAAGTACGATGATCATGAGAGTACGGCATAAATAATATTGAAAGAATGAAGTCTGCAGTCCATTCTTTACAAGGAGAGGATGTAAATATGTGTCGGGACGCGGTTTTATGAATTATCCATAAAATCAAGGAAAATGTTACTATAAACGGTTATTCCAGCATACGTTAAAACTATAGTGTCTGGAATACTGGATACTGGGTAAAATGTAA
The DNA here is from genome assembly GCA_031267775.1 of Tannerellaceae bacterium. Taxonomy (GTDB): domain Bacteria; phylum Bacteroidota; class Bacteroidia; order Bacteroidales; family Tannerellaceae; genus DFXE01. Next base: position 20,992 of record JAIRYL010000186.1, on the reverse strand, counting down.
AAACAGAAAGAAACGTAAAAAAAATGTTATGAATGTAGAAAAAATAAGTTTAGTTATCATAATGCTGTTGAGCATAACTTTTACCGGTCTGAAAGCTCAGGTTGGGATTAATACTGAAGATCCGCAAGCAATGTTGGATGTTAATGGTAGCGTCAGGATGGGCGCTCTTCCGGGAGTGGCTCCCGAACTGGGTTCGGTACTCGAATCGTCAAATGATAAAGGCGATCTGCGGTGGGTGAAGAATATCGCTGTTCCTTACATGCTGTTTGTACAATCGACTTACGAGAGACAAATTTCATTCACTGTATTTAATGCTGACACTACCACCCTGCATACAGTTTTTTTTAATCAAGAGGATAAAACGAATGCAATAAATACAATAGACGCTTCATTTATAGGAAGCGATACGATCCGAATCGGAAATGCAGGCAGTTATGAAATTGCAGGATATGTAAATTATTTTCATGATTTCAACTATTTTGATAACACCTCCACTAAATGCCGGTTCAATCTGATCGTAAGAAAATCTGCTGACGGAGGGAAATCCTGGGAAGATATAGCCGGAGCACGCTTTTCGGTATTTCCTGTTGTTGTTTACGATCCAACGGCGTCTGGCGGCGCTCACAGGTCGGTTGCTTTGCAAACTATAACAGGCGCTCTTCCCGCGCATATAGTGCATTTGGAAGAAGGTTGTTTGTTGCGGTATGGATTTGTAAAAGTATCGTCGGCAGTTACTGAACGCCTGATAAAAGGAATTTTTATTGTAGGCGCTCAGGCAGATGGAATGAAGTATACCAGTTCGTTGAAGATAACAAAGCTGTAAAAACTGTAACAGGCGTTCGGAATAAATGTCATCCTTGCCAAACAGAAAAAGCAACCTGATGAAGGTTGCTTTTTCTGTTTGGCAAAATACCTCTTATGTATAAGATTTATTGCGCGCATAAATGGATCAAGATATTCATAATTCATATTCTGCTACAAACCTGTCAACTTCGTCTTCTTTGATTTGCGAAACGTTTTTATCCGTCTTTGCAATACGTTTGATAATAGCGCGTTCAAAGAAATTCATTTTTTCAAACAGAAATTCCCCGCCGGCAAAACAGTTGGATACGGCATATCCGTGCAACTCCGGAGGATAGGCGTTTGCCAATTCCCGGCGTTGTTTGGCGCTGTCCGGTTCCATTCCGCAGACAAACAACGCCAGTCGTTTCTGTTTCAAGCTTTCGATATTTTCCTTGCAGAAACGTTGCATCGTTTTTGATGATGCGCCTGCATAGATGGAAGTTCCCAAGATAATCGCATCATAAGAATCGACGTTGGGATGTTGTTCTTTTTTCAGGTCAATGATTGAGACCTGATTGCCGGTTAATCGTTTGGCAAGCATTTGTACAACCTTTTCGGTCGTTCCGTGTTTGGAGGTGAATATTATTGCCGTCTTCATATCTTCTTGTTTTAATTTTTCTTGTTTGTATGCCGGATATACAGGCGTAAACCATCTGTTCGTCAGAAATATTTTGCGATTGGACATAAAAAAGGCGCCGTTCCGCGCCAATTTTCCATTCACAGTCGCCATCCGGTCAACGTAAGATGTACAATTCAATTTTAAATAGATTACATAAACAAAAAAATATAGCTTAACTTAGGAGGCATCTGGAAATAAAATCCGAAACCTTTTGGTCAAGCGATTTTGATTTGTTATTTCTTGTTACGGTTTCCGTAACGGCTCATAAACTTATCAACGCGTCCGGCAGTATCCACCAGTTTAGATTTACCCGTATAAAATGGATGCGAAGTGTTTGAAATTTCTACTTTTATCAACGGATAAGTTACGCTATCAATTTCAATTGTTTCCCTTGCATTGATAGTAGAACGCGTAATAAATACATCATCGTTCGACATGTCTTTAAACACGACAGGACGGTAATTATTCGGATGGATTCCTTTTTTCATTGCTTTTATGTTCTTTTAATTTGTATTATTCAAGTATCCGGTAACCGGTAAATTGGCTGCAAAGGTATGGAATAGTGTTGAACAAGCAAAGAAATCGAAGATTAATTCTACTTTAACAGATTAAAATTTATTTCCAGACGCCTCCTAAATGAGCGGGGGGGACGCGCCAAAATCAATTCATACGAAAGTTTTTTTCTTTTATGAGAACAAAAAATCAGCGCGATGAGTACAAAATGATAACAGCGACGGTTTATATAACGTACAGTAAAAAGGAAAGAAAGGAAAAATATGAAAACGACGGAACGAAAGAATAAAAAACCGGAAAGTACTGGTAATACTTTCCGGCAACAAGATCAAAAACAGCTTCAATACAATTCTTAATCTAAAACAGGATAAAAGTATGAAATATATTGCACTTCAAAAAGAATTGAATCTCGAAATTCATGCAATTGTCAGTCTTTTTCATTTCCTGTAAAAACGTAAAAACATGATTAATAAACTTTAGAACATACTACTTATGAAACGTAACGTATTGGTTTTACTGTCGAGCGCTTTTGTTTTTAGCCTTTGTGCACAGGTGCAACCTGTCAGCGTATATGAAGGCAAAGAGTCCATACCCACCTATAAGATGGGGCCAAACAATCCGAGTCCGGTTTTTTATACGGGACGCAGCGTACAAGGCGCGGCCGGACATTATTATCCCTATCCGGCACAAACAAGCCTGAGCGATACATTAACCGTTGAAACGTACGACATGGTTTATCTGGAAAACGAATACCTGAAAGTGACGATTATCCCGTCTTTTGGAGGAAAACTTTTCAGCGCTGTAGATAAAACAAACGGACATCTGCTTTTCCACCGGAATCCGGAAATCAAACCGGATCTGATCGGAACGTTAGGCGCCTGGATTTCCGGCGGTATCGAATGGTGTTTTCCGCATCACCACAGGCCTACGACATTACTTCCGGCAGATTACCGGCTGGCAGAAAATGCAGACGGAAGCGCAACCGTATGGGTGGGCGAAACCGAGCGAAGTTTGGGCTTGAGGGGAGTCGTCGGAATTACGCTTCATCCCGGACGCTCATACATTGAGGCAACCTATTACCTGAACAACAGCAACCGGATTACGCGGAATTTCCTCTTTTGGGCGAATGTAGCTATCTCGGCCGACGAAAACTTCCGTACTTTCTGGCCTCCCCAACAGGAGACAGGCGTATTTCATAACAATAGCGAATTTATCCATTGGCCTGTTGCAGACGGCGATTACCGGGGGGTGGATTACCGGGGCACGGATCTCACCTGGTGGAAAAACCATCCTACCCCCGTATCCTTTTTCTTTTGGCAGGGGAAGAAAGGCTTTATCGGAGGATACGACTATGCCGAAAAGGCCGGAACATTACACGTGGGAGACGTCTACCACAATAGAACCTCCAAATTATGGCAGTTCGGGCCGGGACAGGAAGGTCTTAATGCCCGCAAGAAACTCTCGGACAACGCGCACGATTACGTTGAACTAATGACAGGCTCCTACTCGAACAACCAGCCCGACTACGGTTGGTTCTCGCCCTATTCCGTAAAAGAGGCGGTTAATTACTGGTCGCCCGTCCGCGACTTGGAAATCGTAAAAAACGCCTCGACAGACGCCTCCGTTACGCTCCAGATGCGTAACGCCAAAACGGTTTTCTACGGAGTTAATACCACGCGTCTTTATAAAGACGCCACCGTTACGCTCAAATATGACGACGAAACCCTGTTGACAAAAAAAATAACGATCGACCCCGCAACGCCCTTTACGGCAACATATCAAAGCAAAAAAGAATTAGACGAATACCGGCTCTATGTAGAACTGCAAGATGCAGAAGGTACTGTTCTCATATCCTATAAACCGTATCGATACAAGAACCCTCCTTTACCCGAAAAGCAATACGAGCCTGCCGCAAACCCGGAAGAAATAGATTCGGTAGAAGATTTATATCTGGCCGGCCGCTTTGTTGAGCAATTCTCCCGTCCGGGCCGCGATGCAGACCGGTATTACCTGGAAGCCCTGCGGAAATCGCCCGGCGATTACCGGTGCAACCTGGCGATGGGCATACGCAGACTTGGCCAGTGGCGCTACGAAGAAGCGGAACAATTCTTACAGAAAGCCTGTCATAAACTGCAAGTACAATTTATCCAGCCCAAAGAAGGCGAACTGTTCTATTACCTGGCTTTAGCCCAAAAAGGACAGGGCAAATACGAAGAAGCATACGCCAATTTTTATCAGGCCACCTGGTATTACGAATGGTTTTCGCCCGCCTACTACCAGTTGGCCCAAATGGAAAGCAGTTGCGGAAACTACGCAAAAGCGCTGGAGCAAATCCAACAGGCATACGCCACGAATAACTTCGACGGATCTATTATTGTGCTCTACAGCGCATTGTTGCGGAAACATGGAAAAAAAGAAGAAGCCCTTGCTTTGGTAAACAAACTCTTGGAGAAAGACCCCGTTAACTTTGCCGCCATCTATGAAAAAGAATTACTGCAAGGAGGTAATTCGATGGATAAATGGCAAAAAAACATGCAGGATGTAGATAATAATTATATAGATATAGCCTTGAATTACGTAAACGCCGGTCTGTTTGACGACGCTATCCGGCTCTTATCATCCATCCCCGCGCCCCGGAATCCCATGGTTCGGTATTATTTAGCGTGGCTTTTCGGCAATACCGGACAACCGGACAAGGCCGACGAAGCGCTTTCTGCCGCTAACGAAATGTCGTACGATTATTGTTTCCCCTTCAGGGAAACGTCTCAGCAGGTATTAACGTATGCGGTAGAAAAAGACGCTCACAATGAAATGGCCTGTTATTTACAGGGTAATTTACTTTACGACAGACGGCCGGCCGAAGCGATTAAAGCCTGGCAGAAGGCCTCCGAAGGACAGGCGAATTTCCCCATGATATGGCGTAACCTGGCTTTTGCCGCTTTCTTTCAGCAAAACGATGTAGACGGGGCTATCGATCTGATGAAAAAAGCGCTTGCAGCCGACGCCGACAGGCCGGAATGGTATGCCGAACTTGAAAACTACTACGACCTGTCTGAAAAAGATTTCAGGGAATGCCTGGCCATCTTTGAAAAGAACATAACCGTAGTTAAGCAAGACGTCACAGCTCCCCAGAAGTTAGTCAAACTGTATAATCTAAACGGCGAATACGACAAAGCCATCGACTTGCTGAAGTCTCATCATTTCAGAACATGGGAAGGCGCTCGCGAGATTCATGAATATTATGTAGACTCGCACGTATTGAAAGCCCTGGCATTACTGACGGATAAGCGGCATGAGAGCGCTATTGAAGAACTGAACGCAGCCTTGCTTTATCCGGAAAACCTGGAGGTGGGAAAAGCCCTGAACGACGGACGGGCGGCTATGATTTATTATTTTATCGGACAGGCCTGCGACAAACTCGGCCGGAAAAAGGAAGCAAAGAGCGCGTATCAAAAGAGCGTAGAAGCAAAGAATAACACTCGCGCCGATCTGATATATTACCAGGCAAAGGCTTTTGAGGCGCTTGGGCAGACAGATAAAATAAACGGAATGTTTGAAGACCTTATTAAACAGGGAGAATCGATTATTAAAAACGGAGCGACCCGGACGGGTATCGGAGTAGAAGAAGTTTCCACAGCCGGCAAATACATGTCGCAGGGATACTACCTTCAGGCGTTGGGAAATAAAGGGCTGGGGAATGAAGAAAAATCGTCCGAACTGTTCAGGCAAGCGCTGAAACGGCATTATAATAACCTGTGGGCCAACTATTACGCATCTACAAACTAATCCGCGCAAAAAAAGAATCGGAAATGAAAAGAACAGGCTTGATACTGACAATCCTTTTGCTTACTCTTCCCAAACTATGGACGCAAAATACATCTAAACCGCGAACGGATGGAAAAATCTGTTTTGGCGTTATTTCCGACGTACATGTGGGAATAACGCCTGTGCTTGGAGCCGGCAACAACCTGTGCCTTCAACATGCGTTTGACTATTTCAGCAATCCCAAATTACGGGCGGAGCAGGTGATTGTAGTGGGCGACTTTGCCGACTATGGTACGCGGGACGAACTCGACGTGTTCTGCCGCATACGGGAGAAACACCTGCAAATCCCCCTGTTGGCCTCCATGGGTAATCACGACGCCAACAACTGGGAAGTTTTTGAACAGGCCACCGGTTGCAAGGCGAACGATGTAAAGGCGATTAACGGCTATTACTTTATTACCGTCAGTCCCGGAGCCGGCGCGCTGGACGAAACTACCATGCGCGCCACAGGGTATAACGCAGATAGATACGACTATATCCGCCCCTGGCTTGCCGGGCAGGTTGCCCAAGCAAAAGCGGCCTCAGGCGGAAAACCCGTCTTTGTATTTGTTCACCACCCGCTTACGGGGGATACCGGACTGGAGAATCTTTTTGACGGCGATCCGCAGGTAATCTGCTTTTCGGGGCATATCCATTTGCCTAATAACTCGCCGCTCGGTATCCGTCAGGACAAAGGTTTTACCGAAGTTAATACGGCGGTTACCGGACTTGTGGCGCAGGGTTTGCTTGTAGAAGCCGACCGGAAAGGCAACATTCAAATAACAACCCAAGATTTTAACCGCCGGCAGAAGATTCAGCAATGGACGTTCAACATCAACAAACCGCTGCCCTATACAGACGCTATCCGGACGCCGCTGGCCAAAGCGCCCGTCTTTTCTTCAAAGGCGGAAGTAAAGGTAACAGACGTCGCCGTAAATACGGCGGTCATTGCTTTTGGGAAAGCCGCTATACCTCTTCCCAATCCGGCGAACGATATTGTTTTCAGTTATCGCGGCGAACTGATAAAGAAGGCGTCGGGCGAAAGGGTGAGGAATTTTAACGCCAGTCCATCCTTATTTTCCGACACGGTAAAGCATACCCTGCGCGGCCTTGATAAAAACACGGCGTACGAAGTGCGCATCTATGCCTCCGACGCCTGGAAGAAAGAAAGCCCCGGATACATTTCGGGAACGTTCCATACCGCTGAAAAAGAAAGAACGCCCGTTAAGCCCATTGATTATGTTCTCTGTTTCGAGGGCGATTTATCCAATGGCGACAACCCTCCGGCGCATATGTACCGGCAGGCGGTTAATCCCGGTTTATACGATACGGCGCCTCGCTTTGAGGCAGGCGTTCACGGCCGGGCCATCGCGCTTAGCTCGCTAAACTTTGTGGAGCTGGACGGCGACGGCGAGTGGATCGATTACAGGCAAAGCTTTTCTACGGCGTTCTGGATTCAGGTAAAAAGCGTGCGCAACGACGGCGAACCGGCTATCCTGAGCAACAGAAACGTAAACCGGGAATACTACAACGGTTTTTCTTTCCGGACATGTATGAATGAGGGCGCGAACTGGATCGTTCTTGAGTATTCGCCGGTGAACGGCGCGTTTGCACGACTGCCGGTAGCGCCGACAAGAATCGGGCAATGGATGCATCTGGCGGCAACTTTCGACTATTTGCGCAATCGCATAAAAGTTTACGTAAACGGCCTGGTTGTTCAAGACGTAGAGGCCGACCTCTCCGGCGGGATTGGCGGGATTGTAGACGAATGTCCGTTTAAAAGCACCTTCCTGGGCTCGTCGCCCTGGAATTACAGCCAGGAACGGGGAGGGTATAACGGTTGTGGAAAAGGTACTAACGATATCACTTTTCTTGTAGACGACTTTGTGATGAGCAGCCGCGTTTTTGCGCAGGAAGAAGTGGCCGCGTTACTGATTAGCGCAACAACCGTTGTCTATCCTTCTTCCGTTCGCCTGAATAAAGGAGACCGCCTTCGATTTACGGCAGAAACGCCTGTTACGGAAAACGACCGGCAGGCGATATGGCGTATGGAAGGAGCAACTTCGGCTCAAACTAAACTAGAGGCGGATGGAACGCTTACCGTGGGCGCCGACGAAACGGCGGCTGAACTGACGGTTTGGGCCATTTCCGCCAAAGGAACAAAAGGCGCGTCTTCCGTTACGGTTACCACGCCTCGCTCAGACGGTAAAATAAACTTTGGCGTTATTACCGACGTGCATGTGGGAGGCTCCGCCAATCTGAATGCCGGCAACAACCTGCGGCTGGCAAAAGCGTTTGAGTTTTTCAACGATCCGGCTTTGCAGGCAGAGCGCGTGGCGCTGACGGGAGACCTCAGCGGCAACGGCAACTGGCTCGAGCTACTGATTTTCCGCCTGATTCGCCAACAATACCTGCAGATACCGCTACTGGCCACGATGGGGAATCACGAAGAAAACAAATGGGAGAATTTTGAGCGCGCCACAGGCAATAAGCCCAACGAAGCGAATGTTATTAACGGATACTATTTTATATCTGTAAGTCCGGGCGATGGCAAACTAAACGAAACAACCATGCGCGCCACCGGCGAAAGCCAAAGCAAGTATGCCTATATAAAGGAATGGCTGCTGGCGCGTATTGCCGAAGCCGAAGCGGCGTCGGAGGCCAAACCCGTCTTTGTTTTCCAGCATCACGCCGTTGTGGATTCGGGACACGACCTTTACCGGGCGCTGCGCAACCATCCCCGCGTGGTTATCTTTTCGGGCGATACGCACGACGTGAACAATCACCCTTTGAGCATACGGCAGGATGGCGGCTTTACCTGGATTCATGCCGGCGCGACGTGCAGCGAGGCGGAGTTTGACTATACGTCTGAAGGAATTTATGCAGAGGCAGACGACAAGGGCAACGTAACGGTTAAAACGCGCGATTTTACGAATAACCGCTGGATTGAAGACCAGGTATGGTCGTTCAACGTAAACAGGCCGGCGCTTTATACCGACGCCCTGCGCCGGCCCAAAGCGCCGGCGCCCGTCTTCGGCGCAGGCGCAAAGATTAAAGCTACAAACATTCAGGCAAAGTCGGTAACCGTAACGTTTGACCGTCCGAAGATACCCGCCAACTCGATTCACGATATCGTCTATACGTATCGCTACCGGCTTGGCAGGAAGAACCGGATTGTTAAGGACGAAACCGAATGGGCTGATATCTGCCTCTATCCGGTAACAAAAACGAAATCGATCGAGCTGAAAGGCCTGGAGAAAGCTACCGCATACAAGCTGGAAATCTATGCCACAGACGTATGGGGGAAGCAAAGCAAGCCGCTGGCCGTAACGTTTACAACGGCGGCCGCAGATACCGTTCGGCGCAAACCGATAGATTACAGGCTGCCTTTTGACGGTTCGCTGAAGAACGACGGGGCGAGGCCGTCTGCCGTGAACATGTTTTATCTGGAGGCTAAACCAAACGTATACGACACGGTTCCTCATTTTGAAACAGGTATACGCGGACAGGCTATCGACCTTGGCAAGCATAACTTTATCGCATTAGACGCCAATGCCGACCTGATTGATTACGACCAAAGTTTCTCGGTTGCCTGCTGGATTAACGTTAAGATGGTGCGGCAAGACGGACGGCCGGGCTTGTTGAGCAACCGCAATGTAGACGGCGATCCATACAAGGGTTATGCATTCCATACGGGCGACAATAACGGCGTCAACTGGTTTTACGTTGATATTTCGCCCGTTAACGGCGACGGACGCCGGTTATGGATTGCGCCGGTTAACTTAGGAGAATGGATACACCTGGCAACAACGTTTGATTATGACCGTAATAAGGCGATCTGTTATGTAAACGGAACAAAAGCGACGGAGGCCGACGTTGATTTGTCGGGCGGGATAGGCGGAATAACAGGCGCAGGGCGTAACAAAGCTACCTTTCTGGGTTCTACGCCCTGGAATTATACCGAAGAACACGGCGGCTTTAATGGCAGCGGAACGGGCGGACGCAACGATATCCGTTTCCTTGCCGACGATTTTATCATGACAAGCCGCGTTCTTACGGCGGAAGAAGTAGCCGCCTTATGCCGGTAACGTACAGCTTCGGCTGAAAACATCCGGGACGGCGGCAAACGATATTTATTTTTAAAAAAACGATAAACGCATCCTAAAGAAAAAACGCATGATGAAGAAGAAGACTATTTTATTTGCATGTATTGCCGCGCTCGCCACCTGGCCGGTTACGCATGCGCAGACCAGGCAGGAGATAGACCTCCGCCGCGCCGGAGAAATTTCGGCGATCAAAGGCCAAAGGGTTCAGTCGGAAATATTCGGTAAAGAAGTCCTGTTTATTCAGGCTACCGAAGAAAACAGCGTCCTTCATCTACCCATAGACCCGTCTACCGACTGGGGAAAAATGAAATACCTGGTCTGCGAGGTCTATCATCCCAACGAACATACGGCCATGCTCAACATCTGTTTTTTCCGTAAAGGCGAACCCCAGACAGGACGCCCCTGGCTGAAATGCTACATCACCGTACTCCCCAAACTTAAAACGAAACTGATTTTTCCGTTAAGTTACTTAGACGCGCAGGAACTCTATCTGCCGCGTTATCCCCGTCAACTGAAAGGGGTTTGCACCGGTAACCGGCTGGATCCGGAAGATATTGAATCCGTAGCTATCGACGTTTTTCCGCATCTCTCGCCCCTGTATGAAACAAAAGTAGAAATAGCTTCCGTTTATCTGACCGACAGCTTACCCGCAAAATACGCCGCGCCGGAACATACATACGTAGACGAGTTTGGGCAGTGGACGCTGCGCGAATGGCCCAATAAGGTACATAGCGAGGCCGAGCTGAAAAAAAGAATCCTGGCGGCAGAAAAAGCGGTTGCCAAAGCCGCGTTTCCCAAAACATGGAGTCGCTACGGCGGACTGAAAGCCTTGCGCTTTGAAGCCACAGGCTTTTTCCGCGTGCAACACGACGGCCGGCGCTGGTGGTTTGTCGACCCCGAAGGCTGCGCCTTCCTCAGCGCAGGTATCTGCTGCATAACGCCCAGCCAGTCCGGCGTTTATACCGATATGGAAGACCTGCTTACCTGGACGCCGGACGCGCAAGGCCCTTACGGCTCCATTTACGAAGGAGGCCGGACGAAACGCATCGACTACTTTAAAGCCAACCAGATGCGCGCGTATGGCGACGCATGGCTTGAGAAATGGGAAGAAACGACTCCCAATATGCTAAAAGCCTGGCGTTTCAACACCGTTGCCAACTGGAGCGACCGGAATATACAGGAGAAAAGCGGCCTGCCTTACCTGCGCCATCTGCACGGCCTGCCCAACACCGCCACCATGCTCTACCGCGATTTTCACGATGTATTCAGTCCCGAATTTAGCCAGATTGCGCAAGAATACGCAGCCCAGTTGATTCCCGACAAAGACAATCCGCTGATAATAGGTTATTTTCTGGGCAACGAGCCTCATTGGGCTTTTGGCGATAACGATATAGCGTACGAAATGTTCGCTACCTCGCAGCCCAGCTACGCCAAACTGGAGTTTGTCGGCAGGCTGAAAGAAAAATATCAACGCGTAGAAGCCTTTAATAATGCGTGGAAACTTTCGCTCAGATCGATAGATGAATTACTGATGGAAACGTTCAAACGCTACCCATCGGAAGAAGCGGCAAAAGATTTCCGCGAATTTACGGACGCTATGATAGAAGAATGGGTGAGCGTGCAATGCCGGGAAACAAAAAAAGCCGATCCCAATCACCTGAACCTGGGTACCCGCTATGCCTTTGTCAGCTCGGAAGCCCTGATGAAAATGGGGCGCTACTTCGACGTCTTCTCGCTCAACGCCTACACGGCGCCCTTTCCGCCTCCCACCCGCGAACTGTCCGAGCGCTGCGGAAAGCCGGTGTTGATTACCGAATGGCATTTTGGCTGCGGCACGGAAGGAGGCCTGCCTACCAGCGGCTTGCAAACCACCGTTTCGCAAAAAGAACGCGCCGCCGCATACCGCGTTTTTGCCGAGAACGGGTTTGCACGGCCCGAGATAATCGGTTTCCACTGGTTTCAGTGGGCCGACCAGAACATACTTGGACGCGGCGACGGCGAAAACTTCAATATCGGCTTTCTGGACGCCTGCTCGCTTCCCTACCCCGAATTAACGGAAGCAGCCCGCCTGACGCACGAAGCTATGTACGACATAGCCCGCGGAAAGAAAAAGCCCTGTACCTGCACATTCTCGGCCGTCCCCGTCTTACCCGATATATAAACCGGGAAAAATGCTATCTTTGCCGGATATGTTTAATTTAAAGGCTTTTCTGTAATGAATAACAAATTCGTATCACTTGGTTTACTGTTTTTTTCGATCGGATTGTGGGTATCCTGTTCTACCAACGTTCAACCTCCGGCGCCTTACGGCGCTACGCCTGCGGCTCGTCAACTGGAGTGGCAGAAGATGGAGTATTATATGTTTGTCCATTTCGGCCCCAATACCTTTACAGACGTAGAGTGGGGCGACGGAAAAGAAGACCCCCGCGTGTTTAACCCCACCCGGCTGGATTGCCGGCAATGGGCCAAGACGGCCCAAGACGCCGGGATGAAGGCTATCATCCTGACGGCTAAACATCACGACGGCTTTTGCCTGTGGCCCAGCCGGTACAGCACGCACACCGTGCGCGAAAGCGCCTGGAAAGAGGGAAAAGGCGACGTCTTGCGCGAACTGGCCGACGCCTGCCGGGAGTATGGACTGAAGTTGGGCGTTTACCTTTCGCCCTGGGACCGGAATCATCCCAGTTATGGCACGCCGGCGTACAACCAGTTGTTTGCCAATACCCTGACGGAAGTATTAACCGGCTACGGCCCTGTGTTTGAACAATGGTTCGACGGCGCAAACGGCGACGCCTCTCGCAAAGGTAAACGGCAGACATACGACTGGGATTTATTCTGCAACACCGTATATACGCATCAGCCGCAGGCGGTAATCTTTAGCGACGTAGGCCCCGGCTGCCGCTGGATGGGAAACGAAAAAGGCGCGGCGGGAGAAACAAACTGGTCGCGGCTGCATATAAACGGCTTTGAGCCGGGCTTGGGAGCGCCTCCCGCCGATACGCTGAGCAAAGGAAACATAGATGGCCAGGCATGGGTTCCGGCAGAGACCGATGTTTCTATCCGTCCGGGCTGGTTCTATAGCCCCCGCACAGACGACCGGGTAAAAACCGTAGACCAGTTGGTAGACGTTTACTATACCTCCGTGGGGCGTAATTCTAATTTGCTGCTGAATGTGCCGCCCAACCGGGAAGGCCGCATACATCCGGCCGATTCGGCCCGCTTGATGGAATTCAGGCGCGCAATAGACCGGAGTTTTGAAAACAACCTGATGCGGGAGGCCTCTTTGCTGGCCACGCATACAAGAGGAAACGCGCCGGCCTATTCGGTAAACAACCTGCTTGCCGCCGACTACGACAGCTATTGGGCGACGGACGACGGCGTACTGGCGGCCGCCATTGAAATAACCCTGAAACAGCCGGAAACCTTCAACCGTTTTCTTATTCAGGAATATATCCCCTTAGGCCAGCGCGTGGCCGGATTTGCGCTGGAAGTATGGAACGAGTCTACGGCGGGATGGACCGTCCTTGCCGAAGGAACAACGATTGGCTATAAACGCCTGCTTCGTTTTCCGCCGACTACGGCGCAGAAAATAAGGCTGAACATTCGCCAATCCTTAGCCTGTCCGGTATTGAATGTCATGGGACTATATCATGCGCCGGAAACGTTCGACGCCGGAGAGGCCGGGAAAGAAACGAATCCTTTTTTTGATGTATCGCCCGAAAAATGGGCAGTTACATTCCCCGACGCCGGCGAAGACGCTTTTAAACGGATTATAGACGCCGACGCTACTACAGGTTCGTATGTTCCGCAACGGATAGGGATTGTAATCGATTTAAACGAGCATCATCTGCTGAAAGGTTTTACCTATATACCGTCCAACAGCTCGGCAGACCCGGCTATTATGCGTTATCATTTTTCGGTCAGCACAGACGGCAAACAGTGGACGCAAGTAAAGAAAGACGCCGTATTCAATAATATAAAAAACAATCCCGTCCGGCAGGATGTATGGTTTGATACGCCCGCCAAAGCCCGATACATAAGGATCGACCCGCTTGAAACCACGCTGGGAGGAGACGAGTTTGTTATTGCCGAAATAGGGATTATCACAAAATAAAGAGGCCGTTCAAACAGACGCCATCCCGCTTCAGGAGGCGTATGCGAAATAAATCATACAGATTTATTTCCATACGCCTCCCTATCTATACGTCAGGCGTAAACAATTCTTCGGGGTACGCAATATCTGTCAGAAACAAGGCATGTCCCGGCACAGACATGCCTGCCCTGCCTCTGTCTTTTGCCTCGATAACATCCCTCAATCCCTGTATGGATAAGGCGCCGCGTCCTGTTTCTATCAGCGTGCCCACGATGGCGCGAACCATATTCCGCAAAAAACGGTCGGCAGTTATGCTAAAACGCCATACGTCGCCATCCTGTTCCCACCGGGCATAAGAGATGCGGCAATCATTTGTTTTTACGTCTGTATGCAGCTTGCTGAAAGAAGTAAAATCAATATAGCCGTACAGAATTTCACAGGCTTTATTCATGGCGTCGAAGTCCAGCGCGCCGTGCAGCTTATATACAAATTCGTGCATAAAGGGGTCTTTCTTTGTCGTAATATAGTACATATATGTACGCGACAAAGCGTCAAAGCGGGCATGAGCGTCTTTTTTTACCGGAACTATCCTGTCCACCGCAATATCTTTCGGCAGGATGCGATTCAGTTTGCCGGCCAGCAAAAAGAGATCGGTCAACGGTTCGTCCCGGTCAAAATGAGCCGCCATCCTGCGCGCATGAACGCCCGCGTCTGTCCGCCCCGCGCCCACAAGGGGAACAGGCGAGCGGAGCAACGTGGCCAACGCGCGTTCAACAGTTTCCTGCACCGTTATGCCATTGGGCTGAACCTGCCATCCGCAATAGTTCTTCCCGTTATATTCCAAAAAAATAAAATAGCGATTCAAACGTACTCCTTTGTTTTAATTTTTCTCCGGCAAAGATATTCACAAAAAAGCAGAAAGCAGAAAGCAGAAAGCAGAAGGCAGAATTTGCAAATGGATCAGAGTCTTCTTGCATGGGGAGAATGTTTGACGTGCATTTTTTTTGGTTCGATTTATTTTTATTCTCCATTCTGCTTTCTGCTTTCTCCATTTACCTTATAGGGAAGCGGCTTTCTTTTTTGCGTCTTTCTTCGTTTTTCTTAACCGGAGGTACAGGTATGAACCATAGATTAAGATAAGGGATATGATATGGATGTATCCTTTCTGCGGAGCAGTTACTTTGATATCTGAGAATCCTTTGGACGGCATGCGTTCGTTGGTAGCCGGTCTTGCCGTTTGGACGCTCTGCGTATTTTTATCAGGTTTTATCCTTTCGCCTTGTTTGCTCTGTTCGTTGGGTCGTGCATTTTCTCTCTGTTCGTTGGGTCTTGTATTTTCTGTAACTGTAGCTTCGACTGTTACGGGGCTTGGCGCGTGTCCGCCCCTTGGATTCAGTAAGCCGCCGGTTTGTATCCCTGCCGCATGGATGAATAAGGTTGCGTACAGGACGTAGGCCCACTTCTGGAGTTTCTTCCATTTTATGTGATCCATACGTTTGCGTACCGAATCAAATGAAGTAACCCAAAGAGGTATGAATACCAGTAACATGATAATACCCAAGATGAAACTGAAACTGCTTATTCCTGCGCCCAGTTCGCTGGCTGCTTTTGTATTTGCCATGTATTCGGCGTTGCCGGAGAAGAATTTGAATGAATTGGGAAGATTGCCGACACGGATCAGGGAATGCGTCAAGACCGGGAAACCCGATATGATTGAAAGTTCCTTGCGTATGGCCAGCAGTTTTTTAACGCCCGGTATTTTAGGGTTGAACGCTCCCATATACATGATAATAATCAGTAAAGGATGTCCAAATGTGGCCATGTGTATATAGTCTCTTATAATTTCTCCGAGGATGGGGATTCTGACGAAACCGGCGGTTTCAATTCCAAACATCCTGCCAATAAAAGGAAGGGCGACCAGGGCAAAGGGTATTGCCAACAGTAAATAATAGAGGGTAGCGTGCTTTTTTATTGATTTCGACAATAAAATGCACAATACGGCAAGTATGAGTAGAGACGTGAGCAGCGGCGCGCACGATCTCAGAAAGTCTGCCAAGTCAATTAATATTTTAATCATTTGTTTTTTTTTTATTATTTTCCGAATAATCGTTTGATACCATCGTATATGCCGGGAATAGCGACCGTTCCGTGATTCTCCTGGGGAAAGGATTTGTAAAAGAAGCGCAGATTTGCGGCCTGCGGCAATACCTCTGTAAGAAGGTGATTTACTTTGTCGAGGTGGATATCTGCCCGGTCTGTCCGTTTCCCGGAAACGCCGATATACAGGCTTTTCCCTGCAAAATCTTTTCCCTTGATCAGTTCCGACGCTTCTTCCGACAGTTTTCCCTGATCCCACCACAAACTGGGATCGACAGCCAGATACGTATCAAACAGCCCGGTATGACGCAGAAATGTGTTTACGGTGAAAAGCCCTGCATAAGAATGTCCGATTAACATGTTTTGCCTGTTTGTGCGATACGTCCGATCGATAACGGGGCGAAGCTCTTCGGTAAGGAAACGGCAGAACATTTCGCTTCCTCCGCCTTCGGGGATAGAGCCGGGAAGGATTTTGCCGTCTCGTCCGGACGCCGAGGGAGCGGGCGTAAAGTCGCGCGTACGGTCTGTATTCAATACGCCTACGATGATACTGGGGGGAAGATATTTTCCTCTAACCGTAGCCAGCGTTTTATCGATACCAATCAGCGAATGAAAAAAAGAATCTCCATCAAGCAGGTAGATTACCCGGTATGTTTGCGTCGTATCCTGCCGGTAGTTTTCGGGCAGGTGTATCCAGTAATTTCGTTCTTCATGTAAAGCGGCAGAGTTCAGTACAAGCGCTTTGCCTATACAAATATCTTCCTGCCCCCGCATGGGTAGCGGAAGCAGGAGGAAGAATATAAAAAGGGTATGAATCCAACTCATACAATCTTTTCGTATAGTATGCGGAAACGAATCCGGCAAGGGGATTAGTTTTCGCTGTAAGTCAGCTTACCGGCAGCGCCGATCGACTCGGATTCAACCGTAATCCCTTTGGTTGCAACCGCCGTTACCGGATTAATCAGGTAAAGCGCAGGCTGGGCGCCGGCAGTTGTTACAGGCATACAGGCCATACCGTTTTCAAAGAAAGGCGTGCTTCCAAACGTAGAAATATCGGCAGGCATGCCTGTTACATAGGTAAGCTTCCTGTCTTCTCCCTTGTAGACGGCCAGCCTGGAGGCTACATAGTTTCCTTCGGCAAAGGATTTATCGTACATTACCAGAAGGAAATAATCGTCGGAGATGTGCCAGCAACGCAGGAATGAAGCGCCTCCGGTTTGCTCTTCAAGGTTGCAGTAATAGTCGGGGTCAAAGTCTGCGGCGCCGGCTTTGATGCGTACCACTCCGGCAGGCAAGGTGGTTTGTTGCACCGCCGCCGTCATTACCTTGGCATAACTTGGCGAAAACACATACACGTCGCCGTTGCCGGCAGCCCAGGTTGTCTGGTAATACTGTGAACGGAAGCGTCCGCAGGCATAACTTATTTTATCAGTCTTAATCAACTTCGGGGCGCTGAACGTTTCGTCGTTATAGATAGCCATCCAAGCCTCATTCGGATATTGCGTATTGGGTAATTCGCCAGCCGTGTAAGCGCCGCTGCCGCCTCCGCCCGATTCGGTTGTTACCAGTTCCGGATATTTTACATACGCGCCTCCGTTAGCCTTTACGCCATAATGACTCAAGCCCATCGGTATGGGAGCGGCGTATATCTTGCCATTGGCTTCGAGGATACCTGCCAGCGTTACATATTCGCCGTTGTCGAGGTAATTCTCGGCAGATATCACATCCTTATTATCCGTAAACGTTTCTTTGGCAACGTCCAGGTACGACAACTGGAAGCCGAATGGCGCAAAGCCGTTTTCGTCCGCAAATTCTGTTCCCAAACTTCCGGTAGAAGTAGTGATGATAAAGCCTTTATATATGCCGAAGGAAGTAAATCTTCTGATTTCGTATTGCATATCCCTGTCTACCACTTCGCCTTTTTCATTGAGGATGTATGAAGAACTAACCCCTGCATTTCCCTGATTATATACCAGCCGATATAAATATTTATCCTGATAGAAAATCCAGTACGTTCCGCTTTCCGTTTCAAGCCCGTTGTTCCTGGCCGATACGGTTCCTTCGGCCAGCGTATCGGCTGTAAGCAGATAACCGGCGCTGCCTACCGTGGCGGCTATTACATAGCTGGAAACAATTTCCTTGGGTTCGTCCTTAGGATCTTCCTTAGGTTCTTCCTTGGGTTCTTCCCCGCCGTTTCCGCCGCCGTTATTTACGGGGTCGTCTCCTCCGCAAGCGGTAAGCATGCAGCCGGCTACCAGCATAGCGGCAAACGCTCTCATCACATAATTTTTTTTCATGTTGTTTAATTTATTTATATTTAAAACTACTTGTTTATAAAAAAGACAGTATCATCAATTGCCAAAGTAAACCCTTACCTTTCCGTAGAAAGCCCTGCCTGCTTTCTGTAAGCTGAAATTGTCGTAAAGACTTTCGTTTGTAAAGTTTCTACATTCAAACGACACGTTATAGCGTCCGTTTTGCATGGTATATGAAAGGGTCAGGTTGTGCGAAAATTGGGTGGGAACTATAAAGCTCGATCCGCTGCCCACTGCTTCCGAATAGAGCGGGAAGTTATGCATGTATAAATTATCGCAGGTAACAGTCAGCAAATTACTCTTTTGCCCCAGGTTATGCCAGTAAAAAGACAGGTCGGAATTTGCAAACCGGTAAGGCAGGTTAGGCATACGCGCGCCGTATGTCAGGCTCTCCTGGTTTGTTCCGCTGGTAACGGTTTTTACATTATCGCGAACGTCCATCTGCGTAAAGTTTCCTCCTATACTTATCCACTGCGCAAAGCCATAACGTACCGAAACAGTATACCCCTTTGTTTTCACACGTCCGTGGTTTACGTAGGCGGCTCCATATTTGCCGCCGCTCAAGGTTGTAATATTCCGCTGGATATAATCCTTCGTATTTCGATAGATCACCCCGCCCTCCACGTATACGGCATGTTTTCCGAAGAGTTGGTTATAACTGAAATTGAGGTTTACATTGTCGCTGTTTTCGGGCTTCAAGGCAATATCACCGGATTCAAGATCTTCATCTCCAAACATTTCTTCGTTGGCAGGCAAGCGGTAAGCTTTTTCATAAGAAAGCTTGGCCTGCATACTCTTTATAATAAAATAAGTACCCGCCATTCCGTATCCCAGGGCGCCGACAGACCGGGCGGCGCGCGTATAGTTATCCTGAGCGGCAGATGTGGCGACGGGACCGGCGACAGACTGGCGATAGTATTTACCAAATGCAGACATGTTCCAATACTCCGAAGGCGTCAGGCGATACGAGAGGCCGCTTATGTTTTTACGTGTTTCCTTGGGTATAGCGTCTGCTTCCGGATTTTTATTCAGGAGCGACCTGTTGGAACGTTTGAACGAATTTAACACATGGTTGAGGGTAAACGTATGAGCGTTGCCAATCCGGTAATTAGCCGTAAAAGTACCGTTCCAGTTATTATTATCCGAACGGGTGTTTTGATACGACTGCTCGCCGGGCGTTCGGAGGAGTCGCTGGTCGCCGCGCCAGTTATATTCATAAGAAGACGTATCTACATTATGGGTTATATTCCTGTTATAATTGGCAGTCAGTATGGCGTCCAATCCTTTTGTAAACAAGTCTTGTTTGCGATAGTCTACCGACGGCATAAGCGAATGATCCTTCCGGTATTTCCCGCCAAATACAATTTCCTGGCGCACGCCGGTTTGTATATCCTTATACATCTGCGAGTAGACGAGACCCAGCATCAAACGGTCGGCCCATTTCTTATTTACAACACCTGCCTTAACGGCTACGGTTTCGTTATGACAGGTATCGTGAAACCGTTTCATGCGCTCTATTTTTTTCTTGTTAATCGCCCCTGTTTCAAAATCTTTTACCGGCGTATCCACGTAATAATCATTGTCGGAATAATTCTGAAAAGCATGAACCTCGTAAGTTAAGCCGTTTTGGAATGTTTGTCCAAAATGGATGTAAGACTTATGCGTATGAAATGAACCATAGGAATAAGATGCGTCTAAAAACCATCTGTTCAAATTCTTTTTGGTAACAATATTAATAACCCCGCCAATCGCATCCGTGCCAAACCCCACCGGCACTACGCCTTTATATACTTCGATACGCTCGGCATAGTTGACGGGTATATTGTTCAGCCCGAAAGAATTACCCACGCCTTCCTGCGGCACGCCGTCAATAAATATCTTAATATGTTTCCCGCTGAATCCGTCCATCATCAACTGCATATCCGAGCCTGCGCCGCCCGATTCGCGAAGCTTCATACCCGGAGCCTGCGCCAATACCTGGCTCAGGTTTTGCGTAGAATTTTGTAACGATTTGGCGTCGATGGCAATAGCGTTAAACGCCGAGCGTTTGAGCCGGCTGATTCCATTGGAAACAACCACAACTTCGTCCAGCTCGGTAGCTTGCGGAGTAATTGTTATGTTTTGTTTCGTTCGTTCTCCGGCCACAAGTTTTACCTGCTGCTCCACTACCTTGTAACCGACAGCGGATACAACCAGCGTATAGCTGCCGGCAGGAGCTTTTAAATGGTAAATACCTTCGTGATTGGTTGTCCCGCCATAATTAGTACCTTTTAGATAGACGGTTGCAAAGTCTACCGTTTCTTTTTCAGTAGACAGTATCCTGCCCGAAATCAAAGCGCTTCCATCCTGAGCCCGGACAGTAATGGAAAAGAAGCATGAAATAAGCGCAAGAAAGATATTACAGGTTATCGTTTTCAATGTAATGATGAATTTAGAATGTTTTTTTTTTGACGTTGGCAAAGGTCTTTATAAATAGAAAGCCAATCAATAGCCACAATTAGGTAAAAACCCGGCCCCTTTCGTTACGCCAAGTCGCTACATTTAGGTAAGGAGGCGCCTCGGAAATAAATACTGTGTAATGGTTTTTCTGTCCCCGCCGGGG